>NZ_MAQZ01000062.1:0-92591 GCF_001756285.1 Frankia sp. CgMI4 | reverse complement strand
CTCCACACCGAGCACCGCAGAACCGCCTGACACCCAACACACCAACACACCATTGCGATCACGTCACGTGACGAATCGTTACCGGGAAAGGCTCAGTGATGCGAGCCATCAGCGCGGCGCTGTCGACCGGCATCTCGCTGGTCTCGGATCCGGATGACATGGATGCGCCTTCGAGCGAGAACTCCTGGACTCCGGGTTCCGATCGGATGAGAAGGTCGTCGCCGGTCCCGAGCGACGTGACGGTGGGCCCCGGAAGCCAGAGCTGCCATCCGTGGGGCGGCCTGGGCCAAGATGGGTCTGGAACCCAACCTGGTGGGGGAGTCCAGCCTTCGGGGGGTGTGGGCCAGCCTGGCGGTGGGTTGAACCGCATGGTCACTGCCCACGCTGCCTGATGCCGCGGGAGGCGTCGGCGGGCTTGAGAGTGAACGGCGAAGGGGACAGCGCCGCGCCGAGGTACTCGAGGGTCTTCTGAGGGACGATCTCGTCCTGGTCGAGCCGGAACTTGCGGAACGTTGCGCGGTCTGCAGCGACGATCGCGAGCGGGATGGTCTCCGGAAGCCCGGTCGCAGGCGAGATCCGGTCGACCCCGACCGTCAGGGCAATCGAGTGGATCTTTCCTTGGCGGTCGGCGCCGAAGACGTCGTGCAGCGTGCGTACGGCGGTCTGGAAGACGGCGCTCGCGTAGCGGTCCTTCTGGACCGTCGCCGGCAGCTTGGTCGACGAGATCTCGTCCTTCCTCGGGGCGTACTTGTACTCCTTGACCGAGGGGACTGCGGATGGTTCAGGGACAGCGGCTGCCAGACGCAGCTCCCTGCTGGAGAGATCGAACTCGTAGTCGTGAGTGACTGGAAATGCATCCGGGTAGGCGGAGTTCGACAGGACGATCCCGACGTACTCGCGGATCGCCGCCTCGACGTCGAAGGCGAGATCATTGATCAGTCTGGTKAGTCCCCGGTTCCGCTCGTCGGCGTCGGCGTCTCTCCGACGACACGCTTCGACGTGGACCGCCCGCGCCGCGGCGAGCTTCGCCAGGCGAGCGTCCTCGGCACGCTGCCGCTGCTCCAGAGCGGAGACATGCGCCGTCCGTATCGCTGACACCTGTTCCCGCCACCGCCGCAGCGCCTGCTCGTGCGTGGTCTGAGCTTGAGCGATCGCCTGGGCATGTTTTTTCTTCGCCCCGAATAGGACTCCCGGTACTTGCGGCTCCTGGTAGACGGGTTCCGCCGGGTACACAGGAGCAGCAACGGGCGGTGTCGGGACTGCGAGAGCACCGGGCTCGAACGGTGGATGCACGACGGTCGTGACTTTCAAGGCCTCGAGATCAACATAGCTGTCGACCAGGAGCGCCGTGGCCAGAATGCCGTCGATCTCTTCGAATGTGCTCGCGAGATCGGCATTCAGCGACCCGACCTCGCTCAATCGCGCCGCGACGTACAGCAGGCCCGCTTCCTTCAGCAAGCGGGCCTGTTCTTTCGTGGACGCCTTGGCCGCCGCGGCGGCTGCGCGCTCAGCGGCCCGAGCCTTCTGCGCGGCTTCCTTTTCAGCGGCAAGGAGTGCACGGTGGGCCGCAGCCCTCTGCTGCCGCTGCCGCTTCTCGGCCTGCGCTGCCTGGTACTGCAACTCGGCGAATAGCCCCCGCCGCGTGGCCACCGGCACCCCCTCCGAACCAGGAACAACCTTGCGCTCAGCTACCGTATCCTCACGTCCCGACGATTTCTCGCGGTCACGACAGATCGAGACTGGTTATCCCGCGAGGCTCCGGTGGACGCCGCCGCCCCTTCCGGCCCCGGACCGCCGCGTCTCCAGCACGCGTTGGAATCCGGACAGTTCAGCGGGTCAACCGTCTTCGTAGCGGCCGGCATCTGGACAGTGCTGGCGCGCTGACCCTTGAGCACGGCGGGCCCGTCAGTGTCCTTGAAGACGGGAGGGCATCGACGGGTGCTGACAAGGAAGCCTGCCCAGATGGTCGTTGATCAGGCAGCATGCGAACCATCGACGGCGGACCGGCCCTCCGGGTGACGCCCCTACTCGGTGATCTTCCTGGCCTCCGAGTGGAACATTCGAACTTCGCGGGCTCGGCGGACAGGTTGAGCTCGCCGGACCGGGCAAGCTTGGGACGACGAGCCATCGTGGGTTGCGGAGGCTGTCCGGAGCGCAGCCACGGGGCAGATAGACCAGGGCCGTAGAGATCTGACGGTGATCTGACAGATGTTGCATACACAACAACAGTCAGATCGCCGTCAGGTCATTTTCGGCCCTGTGAGACCCTCCGTTGAATTGGCTTGCAGTCTCCGCCGGGTGTGGGGCAGCTGCACGTCCGGGCGCAGCGGCGATGAGAGCGTTCGTGGGCCTGTTCTGGCCAGTCCCGGGGTCCAGCGCCGTCTACCACCGCGCACAGGCGTAGGGGCAGGTGCCTTTGCCCCAACGCATGCCCGGAGCGCTGCCCAGCGGAGCTGTTTCCGAGCGTGRCCGTCTGCGCGGGTCATGTCTGTCCTGGCCTCGTGGCTGCGCCTTCTTGCTGGCGGGGTATGCCGCGGCGAAGAAGATGTGTGGCGCGTATGCGCAATAACCCCGCATGATCGATATCGAGGCCGGTCCCGGAGTGGACGGTGTCGAGTAGCTCGGCGATGACGGCCAGTTCGGCGTACCGRCCGCTCTCTGTGGAGAGTGCGTCTGCGAAACGCGCCTGAACCTGTGCGGCGAGCGTTGGCATGAACAGGCTGTGGCAGTAGAGGGTGGCGGCGTCATAGCCGGCGGGTGCCAGGCCCCAGCCTTCCCAGTCGAGCATGCAGAGGGTGGGGCCGCAGAGGTTGGCCCAGTGCAGGTCTCCGTGCGCGGTTACCCACGGTGCGGGCGAGGTGGTGGTGATCGGTTCGCCGAGAATCCTTGGCATGACGTCGTCGAGGTAGGACTGCTCGATGGTGCGCCGGTCGGTGGAGACCGTGGCGAGGATGCGGAAGGAACGGCGCAGTGCCTGGAACCATTGCCCTTTCGGTGAGTCGGTGAGCCGCCGCGGCACGGTCGTGACGGCGAGAGGTCGGACGTGGACGCGGTCGTATAGCTCGGCGCGGTAGTCCCAGCCGTCGTGGTGATGGTCGTGGATCGCGCGTAGCGCTGGGCGTGGGATGGATGCTGGCAGCGCCTGCTGTGCGGTGCGTCCGCCGTCCCAGAACGTGGTGATCTGCTGTCCGGCTTCGGTGGCGGCGATCCGTAGCCAGCCTGGGCTGTCGGGGGTCATTACCGGTCGGCCGAGGGTTCGTCCGGCGAAGCCCCACGCTTCCTCAGCCTGGGTCCGGTCGACCGTGACCCGGAGGGCGGCGCTGGCGCGCTCGTGCGCTGCGCGCATGCGGGTGACGGTGTCTGCGTCGTTCGGCGGCGGCCACATCAGCGTGCCTGCGGCGTTAGCGCTTCGGGGAGTGCGGGAGCGCGGAGGATTGTCTCGCGCGCTGTGGCGGCGAGTACGCCCTGGGTCTCGGCATTCAGGCCGAGGCGGTTCCAGTGGAAGATCACATGGTGGCCGAGGACGTCGCGTAGCCCGCGGCGCAGGGTCCCGGCGTATGCGGCCTGGCCAAGGGCCCGACCGGCATTGTGAAAGGCGCTGGCCCAGATTCCCAGGTTGGCCAGCGGTCGGTCCGCGCCGAACAGGTCGCCTGCCGGGTCGGTGTCGGTGGTCAGCAGCCTGCGTAGAGCGGTGGCCAGCCGTTGAATTTCAGCAGCGGTGGGTGATGTTGCTGGTGGAGGGCGTAGGCGGCTGACACGGTTGAAGACGTCGCCGCGTTCGTACCAGTCCAGGCCCGCGGTGCGCAGCAGCGTGCCGATCAACAGCATCGACAGTTCGCGGCGGCCGAGAGTCGGCGGGGTCCTGCTGGTGATCTCGCTGTGGATGCGGTCGAGGACGTGCCCGCTGTCAGCGGTGAACAGCCGGTGCGCGACGTCGGTGCCGACCTCGCCGCCGAGGGCGTACTCCTCCGGCTCGTAGATCCCTTCCGCCCAGGTGGGGATCGTTCCGGCCGCGGTCAGGTCGTCGAAGGCGGAGCGGAGGGTGGCACGAAGATCCGCCACAGATTGGCCACTGGCTGGAGAGAGCCGTAGCCGCCAGTCGGGCGACTTGCGCACGAACCACCAGGAGGCGACAGCGCCGGCGGCTTGGGCGTGGCGTAGGACAGGTGCCAGGTGGGTGGCTGCGACGGTCTCTGCGTCCGCTGGCTCGGGAAACGTGACACGCACCTGGAACCAGGCAGCACCTTGGACTGCGAGCGCGGCGCGACCTGCCGCCTGGTAGGTGGCGACAGCTGCGGCGAGCTGGTCGGGAGGCAAGGCGGCATGGGCTGCCGCAGTGGGTAGCGGGATGCCGGCCAGCACCGCGAGTACGGCCTGTTCGGTGCCGATGTCTCGGCTGGGGACGGTCAGTGGATCAGCAGGCATCTGTCCCATCCGGTGGCCGGYGCGCCGGTGGCGACGCTGTGGAGGACGAGGGCGATGCCGGCGTCTCCTTCGAGGAGCCCATCAGCCCGCCCGCTGCTCGAAAGGGCGCAGAGCAGGAGGGAAGCGGCGAGTGTCGGCAGGTGGCGGCTGAGGGTCTCGGTGGTGGCGTCGGCGGCGGCGCGGGCGACGGTTTGGTAGAGGCCTGCCCATCCGTGGCACAGTCCGGCTTCGGTGAGGTGGGCGAGTTGGGTGGAGTCGGTGAGGCAGGCTGCGAGTGCCTGTTCGGCGGCGTTCTGGCGGGTGGTGTCACCGGTGGCGATGCCGGCGAGTTGGAGGGCGCGGGCGATTCCGGGGGTGCCATAGCACCAGCTCGGACGGGCGGGGCCGGGCTGGGCCGGTCTCGCGGCCTGCTGATCGGCACGGGTGATCCACTGTGGCCAGGACGGACCGCTGGGGGAGTCGTGGCGCCATTGGTCATAGAAGGCGCACAGCGCGTTGATGGCGTTGGTCTGGCCGTGGACGCGTATCCCGGCGCGTGTGGCGAGCGAGAGCAGGGCCAGTGGGCCGGCGGCVCCGTGGGCCATGCCGAGGTTGGCGTGTCCACCGGCGAATTCGGCAGTGTTGCCCTGGGACGGGTCGTGGCTGCACCACCAGCCGGGGAGTTCCTCTCCGTCGAGGTTGAGAGGTGTGGTGAGGCGGACGAGGTAGGTGAGGATGCGGCCGAGGGCGTCGTCGCCGGGGGTGTGGGCGAGGAGGTGGGCGCCAATGCCGGTGAGCCCGCTGATGACGTCGTACTCGGTGAACCGTCCCGGTTCCCCCTGGTCGATGCGGGCGTTGGCGGCGTCGACGAGGCGGTGGGCGATGGTGGCGACGGCCTGATCGAGCGCGGTGCGGGCGGCGGTGTAGCGGCGGGTCTGCCCGGCTGCGATGTGAACGGCGAAGGCGACCGCCGGGGCGCCGGCGTAGAGCGAGCTGTTCATCGCCACGCTGAGGTGGCCGGAGATGGCTGCGGTCAGCCACGCCTGGACGGGCTCCCAGCGCTCGGCGCTGGCGTGCGCTCGCTCGGCGTGCAGGAGGGCGATGCCGGCCGCTCCGTCGGCGAGCGACTGCGCAGTCTGCCCGAGTTCTCTGGGGGATGGGACGGTGAGGCGGGTGGCAAGGCTTGCTGCGGTGGCGGCGGCCTGATCGCAGGCGATCATGAGACGGTCGCTTCCGTGGTCGCGAGGGCGCGTGCGGCTGTGGCTCGGGCGAGGGCGATGCAGGTCTGTTCGGCGGCGGGGTTCAGGCCGAGGGTTCGGACGACGTGCAGGTGCAGCAGCGAGGCCAAGGCCTGGTCAGGCGGGCGCTGCGCGGCGAGGGCGTCGCGGTAGGCGGCCAGTGCTGTGGCCCGCGGCTGCCAGGCGGACAGCACGGCGTCCGCCCCGGGAACGGCCCGCAGATGAGCGAAGCTATCTGCGGGGTTGGCCAGGTGCAACGTGGTGGTGCGTTCCGCCCGTGGGACGCGGGCAGGCTCGTGGGGCAGCACGTCACGAAGCCACCGCATGCCGGTGGACAACGCGCCGGTGAAGGCGATGGCCATATCGACCAGGCCGGCGACGGTGAGCGCTCCGACGGACAGGCGGGCGCTGGCGGCGAGACGGCGGGCGGCGAGGGCAGCGGCGGAGTCGGCGGAGAAGACGCCTTCGGCGGCGGTCATCGCCGGGCCATAGCCGTAGCGGCCGGTCTCCGGTTGGTAGGTGTCGAGGTGAAGGTGCGACAGCAGTCCGGCCTCGCGCTGTACCGCAGCCCAGGTTCCCAGCCGCGTGGCCGCCAGCCCGTAGCCGCCAGGTTCGTTGACGGCGAGGCGTAGCCGCAGGTGGGGCTCGGTGTCCCGGTACGGCAGGAACCACCACGCGGGCGGGTCGGGCCACGCGTCCAAGAGGTCGTGGAGGCGGGCGAGGAGATCGGTGGCCCGGTCGGGGTGGCCGTAGAGCCGGGCCGACAGCCACGGCGACACACCGGGTAGCTGGGCATCCGACCGAGCAGCGGGCACGGTTGCCGCGAGGCGCTCCGGTGCCGGCCCCGGCAGGGGTGCGGCGGTGGTGGCCAGCGGGATGACCAGTTCGTGGGCGTGGCCGGCGAGCCAGCCGAAGGCTTCTGGAGCGGCGTCCTCGTCGAGCCGGGCGGAGCCGTGCCGGTGCAGGTGATCGCRTAGCAGGGCGAGATGGGCGTCGACGTGCAGATCGAGGCGCAATCGGTTGTCGGTCTCGACGAGCTGGACCCGCGTGGGCACTGGGATCGTGCCGCCCCAGCGGGCCAGCGCCTCGCGCCATTCCTGCGCCGACTCGGCGCGGCTGGGCAGGTCGGCAGCTGTGAGATTCCAGTGGGCCGGGGCGAGCACGGTGCGCCGATGGACGAGTCGGGGAAGGAACGGCAGCCCACCGGCAGCGCCCCAGGAGAAGGGGATGGAGACGGCGACGCGGGCGGTGGGTAGCTCGCACAGGAACCGTGTCAGCGGGTGGGTGTGGTACTGGAACTCCACTGCGTGCGCGGCGGACGGCTCGACGAGACGCCGGTCGGGCAGCGACACCAGATACAGCCCCTCAGCGTCGGCACCGACAGCCAGGTCGGCCGGGCGCAGCACGCCTGGGCCGGCGTCGTGATGCTCGGCAAGCGTGATCACCGTGTCGGCGAGCCGCGGCGATCGGGCCACGCCGACGGTGGCCGTGGKAAGCGGCGGACAGGACACCTGCGCGGTCGTCGCGCCGGCCCGCATGGTGGGCAGGGCGGCGTAGGTGTCGCGGAACCGGTCGAAGGACGCGGAGTCGAGCAGGTGCAGGAATCGGCCAGTGGTGGTTGCGGCGGCGCGCCCGCCGCCGGTCACACGCAGGGTGAACAGGCCGCGGGACAAGGCCGGCAGGTCGTTGGCGTGGACCTCGGCGAGGAGTTCGGCGTGCGGTGGAACCCGGGCCGGTGCGGTRTCGCCGGCGAGAGCCGCGATGTCGGCGTCGCCGAGGCGTACCTCGATGGCGCCGTTCAGGGCCGCTCGTTGCGCGAGAGCGGCTAGGCGCTGGTCGCGGGCCGCGTTCCCGCGGGGGCGGTGGGAGCGTGTGGAGCCGCGGAAGGTGGCGGGCAGACCGAGGCCGGTGTCAGGGTTGACGGCTTCCAGCAGTGGGACGAGGGCGGCGGGGCCGTAGCGTTCGAGGAAAGCTTCGTGCCAGTCCGCCCACTCCGGGGGAACGGCGGTCGGCCCTGTGAGCCGGGCGAGCGCCCGAGCGGCGGCCCCAGCCTCCTCGGCGACAGCCGCCGGCAGGACCACGTCCGCGTTCAACACGAGGCCTACGTCGAGGTCCGGGTCAGCGCTGGGAACAACGCGCCGTTGAAGCGCCTCTGCCTGCGTGCGCAGCGTGCGACGGTGCGAGGCGGAGCGCGTGTTGTCGTGGTGGGCGAGCAGGTCTTGTAGGTCGCGGATCACGTTGAGACGGCCGGCGAGTGGGGGCAGGTCGTCAATCCGGGCTGCGGCCAGCTGGTCGGCGACTTCACTGAGTGGATCGGTGATGGTTGTCGCCGGGCGTAGGGGCGTGTGSAGGAACCGGCGGCGGACCAACTCGATCACCATAGTCTCGATCTGGCCGGCGGCGGGAGCGGGTTTGTCGGCGGCGAGGCGAGCGACCAGCTCGGGGACGGGCCGCGAGCTGACCGCGTGGAGCAACGCCGCCTCCACAGCCCGGGTGCGGCGCACCGACACCTCGACCACCGACTCCGGCCCGGCGTCGTCGCCGGACCGGGCGACAGGGCCGATGAACAGTCGGTCGCCTCGGGCGACTGGTATTCCGTCGGCAGCAACCGGCGGCCGCCGCAGCAGCGTGTCGAACGCTTCCAGGTCGTCGGCGAGCGTGGCGAGCCAGGCGCCGCCCGGCCGGGCGTGAACCCGATGGTCGTCGCCGAGCCGGACGCGGGCCCGCGGGCCGAAATCCGCGGGCCCGACACCGGCGAACAGGCCGAATGGAGTGGCGCGCCCGGTCATCCGCAGTACGTAGCGGGCTGTCGCAGTGACAGCCCGCCGGGCGGTCCGCCGATCGTGGCACTGCCCGTCGAAGACCGACGCGACCCGCGCGGCCAGCGACGGGCTGGCGAGCCTCATCGCGTCGGCGAACACGGGCCGTGCCCAGATGTCCCGCAGCCAATCCGTCCAGCCGGCTACGGCGCCGTCGGTGGTGTCGTCGAGGTCTGGCCATGGGGGCAGGTCGACATCGGTGGGGACCACGGCCATCCGTAGCAGCGGAACGTCAAGGCTGCGGTACATCACGCACCTCTCAGCGGCGGAGGTTCAGTTCTGCTTGCAGCTGGTGCAGGCCGACGAGCAGGTCTTGCCGCAGTTGTCGCTGGTGGAGCGCAGCAGCTCGGGGATGACGGGTCCGCCGTCGACGATCTCGACGTCTAGGTCGTAGTCGCCGGCGAGGGGGAGCGGGGCCGGGGCGGTTGTGTGGGCAGGAGTCATGGCGATGCCTTTCCTTCGGAAGGGGTGGTGAACGCGTCGCTGTGTTGGTCAGGACCAGCTCAGGACGACGATGCGGTGGCGCTTGGCGATCACCCGGCCGGGCGGAAGTGCCTCTGCCGGAGTTGTGGCCGGCCAGACGCTGATCGTGGCCGGCGACGCGTCGCGGTGGGTTCGGTTCCAGGCCTGGACCTGCGTGACGACCAGGCCGGCGAGGCGGGCGGCGTCGGGCCCGTGGGCGTAGGCGCCGAACTCGTAGGTGTCGTCGCCGTCCTCGACCTTTCGCAGGGTGAGGTAGGCGAAGCTGTCCGCTTCCACGGCGGTGGGCGTGCCGATCGGGGAGACGGGGTCGACGAGCTCTCGAGCGGTCGGGGAACGGGCGCGGGAGAGCAAGCCGTAGTCGTCGAGGCTGCTGGCAAGCCACAGCAGCAGCCCGTCGAACGGTTCCATCCCGCCGAACCGCACTCCCGACCACGCCTCGACCCGCGGGGCGAGTAGCGCGGCCCGCAGTGCGGCGGCGTCGAGTTCGGGAGCCTGCTCGTCGAACCGCAGGCCCACGTCGGCATCGTGAAGCTGGACGAGGCGTTCGGGATGGGCGCCGTCGCCGCGCACGGGCAYGAAGCCGGCCATCTGATGGTCGAGACTGACCAGAACGCCGTCGCGGGGGGTGAGCGCGACCGTCCGGCTCAGCCCCCGCATCCGCAGGGGAACGACGATCCGGCCGTCTGGGGCGAGCTGATCGGTCCAGGCGGGTGGGATGTCCCAGGCGCCCGCGGTGACGATGATCCGGTCGTAGGGCGCGTGCTCGGGGACGCCGTGCTCGGCGTCGGCCAGCACGACGTGGACCTGGTCGTAGCCTGCCGCCGCGAGGCAGTGGTGGGCTCGTTCGGTGACGTCGGCGTCGATGTCCATGGTCGTCACCGCACCGGTCGGGCCGACGAGTTCCGCGATCAGGGCGGCGTTGTAGCCCCCGGAGCCGACTTCGAGGACCCGCATGCCGGGGCTGATCCCGGCCTGTTCGAGCATCGTGGCCTGCAGCCAGGGCGCGGAGACCGAGCTGACGGTCATGCCGTGCTGGTCCTGCTTGGTCCGCACGATGTCGTCGGCGTAGGCGTCTTCCAGCGACACCTCGGGTGCGAACAGGTGCCGCGGCACCGCGCGGAACGCGGCCTCGACCTCCTTCGTCCTGATCGAGCCCGCCGCGACGAGGTCGTCCACGAGCCGGGCCCGCAGATCCTCAGCGCGTGCTTCCTCGTCGGCTTCGGGCGGTTGTTGATGCCCGTGCGCGTCGCTCAACACCGTTCTCCTCTCGCGATCGTCGGATGGTGGGGTTTCAGCCCCAGGTGATCAGGAGCTGGGCTGATGGTTTCGTGAGGAGCCGGCCGGGCGGCGCCGAGGCGCGGCYGGCATCGGTGGGGTAGACGCGGATGGTGGGGTCCGGGCCACCGCGCCGCTCGGCGTCCCACACGCGGATGTCGTGGGTGAGCAGGTCGGCGAGCCGGTACCGGTCGGGGCCGTACGCGACAACCCCGATCTCCACGCCGGTCCCGCCCGTCGGGGTGAAGGCCAGGAAGGCGAGGCTGTCGTCCGACCAGCAGGYAGACACCCCGGCCGACGCATCCGCAGGCAGTTCGGCTCCTGCGGATGCGTCGGTGCCGTGGAGCCGGCCGTAGGTGGGCTGCACGGTGGCCAGCCACAGGTCCAGGCTCGGCAGGTCATCTGCGGAGCCGGTCGTAGGGGGCGCGGAGCGGGAACCCGAAGTACCCGTCGTTGATCAGTGCCGTGACGTCGGTGTAGCCGGCTTTGTCCAGGCAGGCGTGGGTGCGGTGGACTACGGACTGGTCGATGTCGATGGTGGTGACGTGGCCGGTTGGCCCAGTCAGCTCAGCCAGCAGCGCCGCGGTGTAGCCACCGGAACCGATCTCCAGGATCCGCTGGCCGGGTTCGACCCGGAGCTGCTCGAGCGTCGCCGCGACGRTGGAGGGCCGCGACACCGCGCTGAGCGGTKCCCCGTAGACATCCCATTTCGTGACGACGGCGTCGTCCTTGTAGGCCTCCTCGGTGCCGGCGTCGGGCAGGAACAGGTCCCGGGGCACGGCCCTCAACGCGGCTACGACCGGGGCGGAGACGGGCTCCTTCGCCAGGACAAGGTCGACCATGGCCGTGTGCAGCAGCGCGATCGACGCCTGCGTGGAAGCAGGCATCACGCCACCTCGCCGAGCAGGTCGTCGTACTCGCCCCGCTTGACCGCACGGACGAAGTCCCCGAACGCGCCGGGGGTGGTCCGCACCGACGGGCCCAGACTCGACCTGATCAACACACGGTGCCCGTCGAGGGCGACTTCGACGGCATCGGGCACCGTCGGGTCGAGCGTGGACGGGCGCCGCCATCGTGGGACGGCCGGGACAGGCATGCCGGTGGGCGCAACAGACACGGGTTCCTCGAAACGATGCGATCGGTGTGGACGGGTGGAGMCCGCCGAACCCGGGCCGCACGACTCGGCCCAGGCCCGGCGGGAGCAGAAGCGACGACGCGACACGACCCGGGGTTCATCCGCCCTGAGCTGGTGGAACGGACGGGACCGGATCGGCGTGTTCACCGCGCGCAGCACCCATGACACACTGCGCCCAAACGGAGCAACAGAACGCAACGGCTCGTTGCGTGCATGCAACAGCTCGTTGCACCCACCTGCGAAGGCGTCGACGGGGAGGCCGAAGGTGCAAGCTGGTCAGCGAAACGACGCACTCGCCAACCTGGCCGATCTGCTGCGGACACTGCGTGATCAGCATCGGACCAACAACAGCCGGCTCGAAGCCCGCACCGGCTTCAAACGCCAGCAGATCTCTCGGGCCGTCAACGGCCAGGAGATCCCGTCCGCGGACCTCGCGGACGCGCTGGACACGGCGTTGGCCGCAGCGGGAGCCATCCGGCGATTGCGGGACGAAGCTGTCAGGGAGAAGYGGGCCCGGGACCTGGGGCTCGACCCGAGCAGGCAGGAGGAACCCGTGGACGCCAACCGTCGGCAGGCGTTCGAACTCGCCGCCGCGAGCCTCGTCGCCGCCCAGATGTACCGGGAGTGGACCTCGTCCGCCCCCGATGTGCTGACCCTCGACGAGATCGACGACGCGATCAACGCGCACACCGTCGCGTTCACCGTCGAACCGCACCAGCGGCTCGCGCCGAAGGTGTGGAAGACGTGGAAGTCGGCGCACCACCACCTGATGAACGGCAGTGGCCGGGCCCGCCCGCAGACCAGGCTCACCGTCGCCGCCGGCTACGCCTCCTACATGCTGTCGCGGCTGTCGTTCAACCTCGGAGACACCCTGGCTTCGCGCCGGTTCATCCGCCTCGCCGAAGACCACGCGAGCCAGACCGACGACGTGGTGCTGACCGCGTCGGTCGGGGAGATGGTGACGACGCTGGCGTTCTACGGCCGCCGCTACCAGGAAGCCGCCGTCTCGGCTCGGAAGACCGCGGTCGTGGCGGACAACCCGTACACCCGGGCCCGGATCGCCAGCTACGAGGCGCGGGCCCTTGGCGCGCTCGGCGACGTCGAGGGCACCCGGGCGGCGTTGAACCGGATGCGCACGTCGGTCACGGACCTGCCGCTGCAGCCCGGGATCAGCCCGTTCGGCCCGGCCGCCGCCGAGATGATGTACGCCGGGGTCCTGACCCGGATCGGCGGTGGCGTCGAGGCCGAGCCGATAGCCCGAGCCGCGCTCGCCGCCTACGAAGGAGGCCAGGCGGGCGGGTTCGAGGACTACGGCCACGCGCTGCTCGCGCTCGCGGCCAGCCTCACCGCCCGCGAACAGCCCGAGATCGACGAAGCCGCGACCATGGCCGGGAAGGTCGTCGACATGCTCGACACCCGGCCCACCGCCTCGGTCTCCGACCGGGTCGCAGAGATCGCCATAGCGTTCACCGGCCATCCCACCGTCGAACCCGTCCGTGACTTCTGGGACCGCTGGCAGGCACGCCCCCGCCTCGAACTGACCACGGGCCAGGCGTGACCATGACCCTCCACTACGGAACCCCGACCGTCGTCACCATCCCCACCGTGCTCACCGAACGGCTGGTGCTGCGCGGCTGGAAGGTCGTCGACCTCGACCYGTACGCGGCGATGAACGCGGACCCGGAGACCATGCGCTACCTGGACGGCACGTTCGACCGGGCCGGCACCGAGCGGCTGGTCACCCATCTGATCGGCATGTGGGCGATCCGCGGGCACGGCATGTGGGCGGTCGAGGACCGGGCCAGCGGGGAGTTCCTCGGCCGCGCCGGCACCTACTTCGCCCAGGGCTGGCCAGGCGTGGAGGTCGCGGTGTCGATCCGCCGCGACCGCTGGGGCCAAGGCCTGGGCACCGAAGCGATCACGGCGGCGCTCGACTTCGGGTTCGYCCACCTCGACGTCGACGAGCTGATCACCGCAACGCATCAGGAGAACRCGGGCATGAACATGATTGCCCGMAAGCTCGGGATGACCTTCCGTGAGATCGCCGACGTCGGCCCGTGGAAGGCGAACAACGTCCACGCGATCAGCCGTGCCTCCTGGGCCGCCAACCGACCCGAGGAGAGCAAAGGCTGACTTGCCCGCGGAACAGCTTCGTTGATCTCTGCGTCAGAGCGTCGCTGCTGTCATGGCGGTCGCGCCTGGCAGGGACAGCGCAGCGGTCCCGGCCGATGCGGTGCGCGGTGATGTTCATTTCCGTGAGCGAAACTACGTCTTCATCCTGATAAGTCGCAAAGGCCGGATAGGTCGGTTATGCCCGCCGGAGGGGGTTGCGGGCCCGCGACCTGCGAGAACAGCGTCGCCGAACGTCTCGTCCCTGGCTTTGAAGGCCTGTTCCGGGACGAATTGCGGGGGCGTGGGCGGGCTTGTCCCGGACGGCGGCATGGAGCTACGGTCGTATCCGCCCCCTTGACCGCCGGACACCGACCCGCTAGCGGGCGGCCGGTTCGGTGGGAGACGGGGTGGTGGTAGCAGCGAGGCGCTGGGACGCGTTTCCGGTCCACAGGACTGGTGACGGAGCGAGAGGGTGTCGCTGTGAGTCGGGTGGCTTGCGAGCCGCGMCCGGGAGATGGTGTCAACGTCCGCGGTCGTTGCTACAGCGGTAGCTACACCTGGCGGGACTCCCGACCGTCCGATTACAAGATCGGTACCATCCGTCCGTGCGCGTTCGCGAAAGCCTATACAGGCTGCTTGACGACCTGGCCACCTCGGCCTCCATCCGCTGACGTCCGTCGTTGTTCGCTGGCCCGGCTGTGTAGATGCCCATACCGCCGCCACTTCTCAGGAGTGGGCTGCGCTCCGCTGTCTCCACGAGTGCAGTGGCGTTCACGTTCGCTTGTGCCCGCAACGTCAGTCCCCAACTCCCGGCCTGGGAACGGACGCGGGCCATGCCGAGACGGTCGCCACCCCGCGCGTACAGGGGAAGTCGCGCGACGTTCTAAGATCGTGTTACGCGAGTATCGGGGAGGGGTGCGCCGGGTGACGAGCCCTGACGTCGGTGTGCCGACATACGATCAGCTGCTCTGGCCGACGATCAACGCACTGCGCGATCTTGGAGGGTCCGGCGCGATCTCGGAGATTAATGAACGAGTCATCGAGCTGGAGAAGTTTAGCCCAGAGCAGCAAGATCAGCTACATGGAGACGGGCCGCGGACGGAGATCGAGTATCGGTTGGCCTGGGCTCGTACCTATCTGAAGATGATGGGCTTGACCGACAATAGCAGTCGTGGCGTTTGGACGTTGTCGGAACCAGGGCGCTCCGTTGACAGGGCAGATATTCCCAAGATCCATGCTGAAGCCAAGCGTGCTTGGGCCGCTGAACGTGCCGAGAAGGCGCGCAAGCCGGCCGATTCAGAACCCAAGGCCACCTACGAACAGGCGACGTCGGACGACGGAGAAAAAGACCAGGAAATCGCCTGGAAAGAGGAATTGCTCGAAGCGGTGATGGCGATGCCGCCCGACGCATTCGAGCGCCTTGCTCGCCGGCTCCTCCGGGAGGCCGGGTTTATCAGCGTCAATGTCACCGGCGGCACCGGCGATGGTGGCATCGATGGGCTGGGAATCTACCGTCTCTCGCTCGTCAGCTTCCCGGTATTCTTCCAATGTAAGCGGTACAAGGGAAGTGTTTCTCCGAGCGCTGTCCGAGATTTCCGGGGGGCGATGGCGGGCAGGGGAGATAAAGGGCTTCTGATCACGACGGGATCGTTCACCTCTGCCGCTCAAAAGGAGGCAACCCGCGACGGCGCTCCTCCGGTTGATCTGATCGACGGGGATAGACTCTGTGACCTCCTCCGTGAATACAACCTTGGAGTCAAGGTGGAGATCGTCCAGCACGAAAAGGCCATAGTTAACCGAAGATTCTTTGACGACATTTGAATTGAACTCGCAGAAAGCCGGCAGTCTGCGCTAACATCCGGCTCGTCCGTCGGCTCTGGATGGCGAAGTGAGTAACCCGCGGATAAGAGATCTTCGGTGGTTCGTCTGCCGGTGTCCGTGGTCGTCCGCCGGTGCCGGTCACAGGCTCGGTCTCGTCCGCCGAGTCCGTGACCGTCCGCTGGTGTTCGCGGGCTTGGCTGCCACTCTGGCTGCCGTCCACTGCGGCCTGCTCCCTGACGGATGGAGGAAGTGCGCCCAAAAGAGCGCGGCCATCTCGGCAGCATCGACTACGGCAGCAGCATCTCCTCCTGGGGGTCGTAGCAGACCAGACGCATTGATGCCGCGAGTTCGGCTGTGTAGGCGGACACCTCCTCGGCCATGCTCCACACGACGCAGAGGTAGAGGAATGGCCCGGACGGCTGGGGTGTGACCGACCACGGGGCGGTGTCGTCATCCGGCCACCGGTGCGTCAAAGCCTCACAGTAGGCGGCGATGAGGTCCGTGGCGGGCGTCTCCGGGTCGTCGTCGTAGCGCTGGAACATCTCGTTGAACGCGGACCCTGCGGCCAGATTGTCTGCTGGTCGCTCGCCTTCCCAGCTCACAAGATCGAAACTCACGGGAGCAGTCTGCCATCTGGGTACGACATGTCAGGCCAAGGGCGGTGCCGCCCTCTGTAGGCGTCTAACGGCGTGGTGCGATCGGAAGCAACCTGGTCGAAGCCAAAACGATCTCGAATGGTGACCGCAGACAGGATCGTCGCTGGCAGGCCGGGCGGGTCGGGCTGTCGGAGGAGCGAAGCGCCCTGGCACTGGTGATGGGGCTGTCGGCTGGCGTGCCCTCTGCTCGTTTTTTGCGGCTGCCCACCGGCGTGCGCGACGAACGTCCGCAGAACCGCGTTCCGTGCCCCGGCTGGTTCACCCCACGCTGACGACCGGCGCCCTTCGTCGAACGCCTCGGATGGTCTACGCGGTGCGGGGTGCGACGGGCCCGGCGAGCACGGCCGCCAGGCCGCGCGCAGGCGGTCGCGCGGCGCGGCCCGCACCGCGACTTGATCCTAACTCGGGTAATTCGGCAGTCTCGGGCTCTCGCTGACGGGCTGGTGGTGCTCGCCGTACCGTGATCGGGTGGAGGTAGCGGTTGCTGAGCGGTTGGCGAGCGAGCTGCTGACCCCGTTGGGGGATCGGTGGCGGCATGTGCAGGCCGTGGCGGCGGCTGCTTGGGAGGTGTCCGCGGCCGTCGATCCGGAGGAGCGTGACCTGCTCGTCGCGGCGRCCTGGCTGCATGACATCGGGTACGCCCCGCCGATCGGTCACCTACGGTTCCACCCCGTGGACGGCGCCCGGTTCCTCGAATCCCACGATGCGCCGAAGCGGCTGTGCGCGCTGGTCGCGCATCACTCGTGTGCCCGGTATGAAGCCGAGGAGCGGGGGCTGACGGYGGAGCTCTCCGCGTGGGAGCTGGAGGTGTCGCCGGTKATGGACGCGCTGTGCGCCGCGGATATGACGACGGGGCCACAGGGCCAGCGGTTCACCTTCGACGAACGGATCGCGGAGATCCTGTCCCGCTACGGCGACGGCTCGATCGTCCACCGGTCGGTCACCCGGGCTCGGGCGGACCTGCAAGCCACCGTGGAACGCACGACCGCACGGCTCGTGGCGGTTCAGCCGAGGTAGGGCGTGGCCCGGTTCTCCAGGTAGTGATCGATGCGCAGGCGCATCGATGGGTGGATGTTCAGCCCGTCCAGGTCCTCGGGCGCGACGAACTTGACCTCCTTCGTCTCGCTCGAGGTGCGTAGCTCTCCGCCAAGATTGCGGGTGGTGAAGCAGAGCGAGAACTGCTGGCGGACCTCGCCGTCGTCGTAGGCCAGGACATGCCGGGGGTTGGTGTAGACCCCGATGAGTCCGGTCACCTCGATGTCGATGCCGGTCTCTTCCTTGGTCTCGCGGACGGCGGYGTCGGTGATGGACTCGCCGAGGTCCATGCCGCCGCCGGGCAGGGCCCACAGGTTGTTGTCGGTCTTGTGGACCATGAGGATCCGCCCGGCCTCGTCGGTGACCACGGCGGTGACGGACGGGACGACRCTGTTCGCCTTGGGGGCGTTCGGGTCGTTGAAGTAGTCGATCCGTGCCAAGAGGGTCAGGCTCCTTCGGTGGTGGCCCAGATGCGTTCGAAGCTGGCGGCGTAGTGGTCGAAGAGTCCGCCGGGCTGGGCGCGTAGGTGCATGACGGGGGAGTGCGCGGCGGGGGCGCCGTAGACGTGGGTGTTCACCAGCATGTCGCCGTCGAAACGGTAGATGGAGTTGTAGAGCGTGGTGGCGTGTAGCCGCAGCTCGATTCCGGGCGCGTCGCGCAACGATGCCAGGTAGGTGAGGGTGATCCGGGTTCGGGCGGCGAGTCCGTCACCGATGCCCTCCTCGTCGCCTCGCAGGGCGACGGCGGGGGAGTCCGGGTCCCCCAGGGCGTAGCGGATGTTCACGCCTTCGGCGCCTTTGCGGCGGAGAACGGCGGTGAAGTCGGCGTGCCCGTCGGGGAGGAACAGGCCAGCGATGACGAGGACGTCGACCTGGTGACGCGCACCGGCGAACAGCGTCCGCCACAGCTCGGCGGGAACGGCGGCGCGGCTGGGGTAGACGCGCACGACATCGCTCGGCACGTCCGCGGCCGGCGACCCGGGCTCGGTCCGGGGCTCGGGGACGGCGCCCGGTCTTTCGGCAAGCCCGATGCGTCCGCGGGGGATGCCGATGCCGTCGGCGATGCGCTCGAAGATCTCCAGGCTCGTGACCTGGCGGCGGCCGTTCATGATGTCGCTGACGTGGGACTGCGGCAGGCCGCACACGGCGGCTATCTGCGTCTGGGTGGCGCCGGTCCACTGGCGGTAGATCTTGAAGACGGTGCCGATGTCGCGGCGGGCGAGTGCGTCGGCCATCTCGGGTCGCTCCCAGAGTCCCGGCGGGGTCTGGGGTAACGGACGACGGACGGACACCATGGCGGCCTCCGGACGGTAGGTGCTCCGACCGTCTGTCCTCGATCGGGCGCGCAGAGCATATCCGGTCTCCGTATAGATCGGAAGTCTCGGTGTATACGGCCGGCGGCCTTCCGTGACCGGCTGTCCGGTTGGACGGTGGGCGGGCGTCGGTTCCGCTGCGCGACGGACACCTGTTGCGGGCCGGTTCCGGCGCTTTGTCGCACGCCACCGACCAGTGGAGGACGGATCGTGATGTTCGACAGGGGGAGTGGAGGTGACCCGGGTCCGCTGCTGTTCGGCATCGTCCGCTTCGAGCCGGGCGGGGACCGCCGGGTACGGGACACGGTCATCACCTTCCCCGGGGCGACAGCGGCGGATCTGTTCGCGATCGAACAGGGCTGGCACGACTACCAGGTCACCTCGCTCCGCTTCTTCGTCCACGACGTGCGGCCGGCGGCCGTCGACTGGACGAGGTATAGGTCCGATGATCTGGCGGCGCGCTTCGCGGACCGTCGGCGGTGGCCGTGAGTGCGGCGGCCCGGTCGGGTCCGTTCCTTCCGCCGGTGCCCGCGGCCGGTGACGGCGCCGGTGGTGCGGGGGAGATGCTGTCGGCGGTCGTGATGATGCCGTGGGGGCCGGACGAGTGGGCGCTCGTCGTCCAGCCGGGCTCGGACTCGGCGGATCTCATGCGGGCCGTGTCCCGGATGCCGGGCGGGTTGAAGTACTCCGAATCGTTCGGCGATGTCGACGTGGTGCTCGTCTACCGGCTGCCGGATGGCGACAGTGCGGCGGCGGGAGTCGGGGGCGAGGATCCGGGCCCGTCCCGGCGGGGATGCGGAGGTGCGGCCGTGCGGACGGCGCTCGCCCTGGGCCTGACCCGGCCCGACTCGCGGTGGATGACCCGTGGGGAGCGGGCGGCCTTCCGGGCGGGGCAGGCCGAAGCCTTCGAAGCGGTCCGCCGGACCGTGCTCGACGCGATCGGAGTACCGGTGGCCAGCACCACAGCGCCGGGCTGATTGACTCGGCGACGTTCCGGACCTCGACGGGCCGGCTCGGGCGGGAACTACTCCGCCGGGGTCGGCCCGTCGTCGTTGCCTCGGGCGCGGCCGGGCTGGGTCGCTCCGGCTGCTCCGGCGGGCGCGATGCGCTCCGAGAGGTCGGCGAGACGCTGTTCGATCCGGAGCAGGACGGCGAGAATCTGCCGGTCGGTGCCGGTTCCTGCCCCTCCTCGGCCCGCGCGGCGGCCTGATGTCGCTGCTGCCGGCTGCTCCGGCTGCTTGCCGGGAACGAGCACGCGGACCAGGTGGTCGTCCGGCCAGTCCAGGGCGCGGGCGATGGCGGCCAGCGTGGCGTCCTGGACCCGGCGGCCGTGGGCTCCGCGCTGGAGTTGGCGAAGCGTCGCGACGGACACGCCGGATGCGGTGGCGAGTGCTTGCTGTCCCATCCGCTTCTGGTTCATCCTGGCGTTGAGGGCGTCGGCGACAGCCTGCCAGTTCTCACCCTCGACCTTGCCTCGCGCCGTGTACGGCGGAACCCCCCGTTCGCTTGTCACTCGTCAAAGATAACGTTGTCGTGGAAACGCATTCTAGACGGTCACCGGATAATTTCCATCCGCACTCCGTATACATAGATACGAAAGCGCTTGGCGATCGGTTCGTGAGCGGTTCAGAGTAGGTGCTGCCCGACAGAAACCGGACTTCCGGTGGCGGGGCTGACCCTACGGAGGTAGACGGACTATGGCGATACCGCGACGCATTCCGGTGCGTTTCGAGGACGTGTTCCCGGCGGGGGCGTTCGTCCTCGGCGTGGAGGCGGCGAACGACTACGACAAGGTAAAGGCGAACGCTCCCGATCCACAGGAGCGCGACCCGAACACCGGCGAGCGGGTCTGGGCGGTCCGCGTGCTGGACCCCGACCCGGCGGCCCGGCAGGCGGAGCTGAAGGTGAAGGTCGCCGCCGCGGTGCAGCCGGTCCTGCCGGAGGCGATGCCGGGCACGCCGTTCCGGCCGGTGCAGTTCGAGGGGCTGACGATCACACCGTGGGTGGACATCAACGGGAAGTTCCCCAAGCAGGGGTACGCCCTGCGCGCGGTGGGCCTGCGGCAGGTCGGCCCGCTGCGGCGGACGGGGGCGGCGGCGTGAGCGGCGAGCCGAAGCAGTCGTACGCGACGCTCGGCCTGTCCGTCGGCGCGGACTGGTTGGTGACCTGCCACACCTACCCCGACCGCGCGCCGATCCTGGTCGTGGACGCGGGGCGGGTGAGCCTGAGCGTGTCGGCGCTGGGGCGGGAACCGGACGCCCGGCATGTCGACTTCGCGTACAAGCTGCTCGCGGCGGTCAACGACTACCTGATCGCCTACGAGAAGTTCCAGTTCGAATCCCAGGAAGCCACGGAATCCGCCGAAGCGGCGGCGGTGGCGGTAGCGGCTCCGGCTGACGACATGGCCGGGCCGCGCGCCGCGTAGTTTTCCCGCCGGTCGTCGGCATCACGAGGAAACGAATTCCCGTTTCTCGCCTTTCCCTCTTCGTTCGTCAATCCCGTCGGTCTGTGTTTCGTGCGCTCGAAAACAGGTGGTATTGCCATGTCCAGAATCAACGGTGACCAGCGATTCCCGCGGGTTCCCTCGCGGGTCGACAAGGTGCGCGTGCCGGTGTGGATGCTGCTGGTGGCGGTGGCCGGCAAGCTGCTGTGGCTGGCGCTGCGGGGCTGCTGGCGTCACCGCGTCGCCGTGGCGTTCGTGGTCGGCCTGCTTCTGGTGGTGAACCGGGTGGGGCTCGTCGGCCTGGCCGTGCTCGTCGCGGCCTTGGTCCTGGTGGCGGTCGCGTGGTGGCGGGTGCATCCGCGGTCCTTCGGKCCAGTGGCCTGGTGGGTGTGGGGACGGGCGCGGCTGACGTTCGTCTACCGGTGGCGCTGGAAGCCGGCGATGGTGCACACCGACCTGGCGATCCGCATGCCGACGTCGACCGGTGATCAGGTGACGTTCGACGAGTACTTCCCGCGGATTCGGAAGATCCGTTCGTCGCGGTCGGTGGACGTGCTGCGGGTGGAGCTGCTGCCGGGGCAGACCCCTGCGGAGTGGGCGGAGCAGGCCGAAGCCTTGCGGCACGTGTTCCGGGCTCGGCGCTGCCAGGTGCGGGCGGAGACGTTTCGGTTCGTCCGGGTCTCCTTCCACCATCGGGATCCGCTGACCCGGCCGGTCACTCCGCCGGACCTGGACGACACCACCGATCCGGACGACTCCGCCGACCCTGCCGGCTCTGACCCTTCCGGAGCTGTTCCCTCCGCTCTCGTCCGCCGTGGCGGGCGTGCGTCGCGGCTGCTCGCCGGGCTGTCGGCGGTGCCCGTCGGACGGTGCGAGGACGGCCGTCCCTGGACGTTGCCGGTCCGGGGAACTCACGTGCTCGTCGCGGGGGCGACCGGGGCGGGTAAGGGCTCGGTGCTGTGGTCGCTCGTCCGCGGTCTCGGTCCGGCGGTGCGGGCGGGGCTGGTGGAGCTGTGGGTGTGCGACCCGAAGGGCGGGATGGAACTGGCGTTCGGGGAGCCGCTGTTCGCCCGGTTCGCGACCGACACCGACGCGATCGCGGATCTCCTCGACGACGCGGTGAGCGTCATGCGGGACCGGACCTTCCGGCTCGCGGGAACCACCCGGCTGCACGTCCCGACGGTCGGTGAGCCGCTGATCGTCGTGGTGGTCGATGAGATCGCTTCCCTGACGGCGTATGTGACCGACCGGGAGGTGAAGAAGCGGATCGGGGCGGCGTTGCCGCTGCTGCTTTCCCAGGGTCGGGCGCCCGGGGTTGTGGTGGTGGCGGCGGTGCAGGACCCGCGTAAGGAGGTGTTGCCGCTCCGGGAAAGGAGAGAAGTCCTGTGAACATCTTCTCGTCTGGCAACTTCGGCGCGTGGCGCACCCCCGGCGGAGACTCCCCGCTCGTCGCGACCCACAAGACCAACACCGGTGACCACGAGCTGACGATCCGGCCCGGCGCGGACGTCGGCGACCTGGCGGCGATCCTCGCGAACCTTCCCGCGGATGCCTTCTTCACCGAGCACTACGGCGACGTGAACGCGGTGCTCGTGTTCCGCCAGGTGCCTGGACTTCCGGCAATGGTCCCGGCGAACGGAAATCCATCGACGGATCCGGCGGCGGCGAACATCAGCCGTCCGTAACGGCAGTCCTGCCTGYTCTAACCACATTTTTCTTCCGTTCTCTGGTGGCGTTTCAAGCTGTCAGGGTGTCGGACGGGTCCAGGGTCGGCCGAAGGCCGATCGCGTAGCGACGCCGTAGGCGCCCTGGACGCGGCCGGCGCCCCGGCAGACCATTCCAACGCCAGAGAACGGAACGCCACCGGAACCGGGCAACGTCGCCCGCGGCCGGCGTGAACCTGTCCCGTTCTTCCGGCAAGGAGAAGTCACCCATGCCCAGTACCACCCCCGGCTCGTCGAACGGCCGGCGCAAGGAGCGCAGGAAGCGCGCCAACGGCCAGGGCTCCATCTACCAGCGCGGAGACGGCCTGTGGGTCGGCGCGGCCTACGTCCTGATGCCTGACGGGACGACCAAGCGGCGGCCGGTCTACGGCAAGTCGGAAGAGATCGTCCGCGGCAAGCTCACGGAGCTTCAGGCCAACTCGGATCAGGGCATTCCGGCGGACGCCACCGGATGGACCGTCGAACGCTTCCTGACGGTCTGGCTCGCGCAGACGGTGAAGCCGAACCGTCAGCCGAACACCTATGTCACCTATGAGAAGGCGGTTCGGCTGTACCTCATCCCGGGGCTCGGGAAGAAGCGGCTGAACAGGCTGAGCGGTGCGGACGTCCGGCAGTTCATCCGGCGGACGGAAACCACCTGCCGGTGCTGCGAAATGGGCAGGGACAAGGCGCGGCCGGAACAGGAACGGCGCTGCTGCGCGGTCGGCCAGTGCTGCAACCGCCGTCCATCGAAGCGTCAGGTTCAGGTCGTGCATGCCGTGCTCCGCAACGCGCTCCAGGCGGCGGTGCGCGAGGAACTGATCCGACGGAACGTGGCGAAGCTCGTCCAGGTCTCGACCCCTCGTTACAACGTCGACCGGGGTCTGACCGTCGAGCAGGCACACCGGCTTCTCGATGAAGCTGCCGGCAATCGGCTGTATGCGCTGCTGGTCCTGGCGCTGTTCCTCGGGATGCGCCGCGGGGAGCTGCTCGGGCTCCAGTGGTCGGACATCGACACCGACCGGGAGACGCTGACGATTCGGCACACGCTCCAGCGGGTCGGCGGGGAGCTGCGGCTGCTGCCGCCGAAGACGGAGGACTCGGAGCGCACGCTGTCGCTCCTGGGCCTGGTGGCCGACGCACTCACCGAGCATCGCAAGCTCCAGCAGACGGAACGGGAAGCGGCCGGCGACCGCTGGGTGACGACCGATCACGTCTTCACCACGAAGATCGGAACGGCGATCGAACCGGACAACCTGCGCCGGTTCTGGATGCCGCTGCGGCAGGCGGCCGGGCTCGACGCCGTGGTGTTCCACGGTTTGAGGCACACATGCGTGACGCTTCTGCTGGACTTGGGCGTGCCGCCGCACATCGTCCGTGACATCGCGGGCCACTCGGCGATCGAGGTGACGATGACGATCTACGCGCACGCCTCGATGGGGGAGAAGCGGCGGGCTCTGGGCCGGCTCGACGGCCACCTGACCGGGCCCCGACCCTGACTCGTTGCTACACCGGTTGCTGCACGTGGGGGTGTCGGGGGGCTCGGCCCCCCGGCAGGCCTGACGAGGGGATCGAAAAGGCGCAGCATGCGAGCCTGATCCCCGAGTGCGCCCGGCAGGGATCGAACCTGCGACCTGGTGCTTAGAAGGCACTCGCTCTATCCACTGAGCTACGGGCGCGCTTGCAGGGGATGGGCCCACCGGGGAGCTACAACAGGGTAGCAAGGTTCGACCAGGCATCGAACACGCGGGGACGCGCCGTCTCCTGGGAAGGTCAAGCTCCTGGGAAGGCCGAGGTACGACGCTGAGGCGTCCGTGGCAGGTGGGCAGACGGGATGCGTCGCGGACCGGCGTGGGGTCCGAGCGTCGGCGTGCCGGTGCGCGTKGGTCCGTGGATGCGTGGCCTGTGGGCGAACCCTCGTTATCCACAGGCGACCAACCGAGGGTTTCCGAAGTCGCCGTGACGGCTCACTGTGGGAGAGGCCGTTCGCGGCCAGCCCGGCGGATCCGTCCCTGACCCGAGGAGCACGCCATGCTCGAGACGACCATCACGCTTGTCGGCAACCTGGTCGACGATCCGGATCATCGGATGACGGCCAACGGTGCGTCGATATGCACCTTCCGCCTCGCATCGACGCCCCGCCGGTTCGATCGTTCCGAGAGCCGCTGGGTCGACGGAACCACGCTGTTCCTGCGGGTCTCCTGCTGGCGCCAGCTCGCGGACAACGTCGCTGCCAGCCTCGTCCGGGGTGATCGCGCGCTCGTCTACGGCAGGCTGCGGCAGCGGTCGTTCGAGACGGGCGAAGGGGAACGGCGGGTTACCTACGAGATCGACGCGGATGCGGTCGGAACCGAGCTCACCTGGCATGCGGCTCGCTCGGAGCGACTTGCCCGTCGCCCGGGCTCCGCGGTGGTGGCGGCGGCCGCGACGGATGTTCCCAGTGATCCGTCCGCTCTGGTGGGATCCGCTCTGGTGGGATCCGAGCACGGCGCTCTGGCCGGCTTCCCGGTCGCCGGTGCGGATGCGGATGCGGATGCGGCCGGAGCGGCATCCGCCGCGACGGCCATGGCGTCGATGGCCGAGGGACCGCCGGAGGGTTCCGGGCGGCTCCAGGGCGCGGGTGCGGCGCCCGGCGAACCGCGCCCGTCCGCGGTGACGGTCGGCGATTCCCCCTGGCAGTCGTTTCCCTCCTCCCATGACCTGTCCTGACCGTCCAGCCGATGGTGGGGACCTGGAGGGCGAGTCGGACCGACCTGCGTCCGCTGCGGCCGAGGGCGCTGGGTACCGTGCCGTGGATGAGCAGCCGGCACGAGATGGGGCAGACGGGGCCTGTCTCCGTCGAACCCGGGACAGAGCCGCAGGCGCCCTTCGACGTCATCGATGCGCAGGTTGTCGTGAGTCCCGGCTTGGAGAGCGGCCTTGCGCACGGGACACCCGGATCGGTGGTCGTCGCCGCGCCCAGGGGTGACGCCGTGCCCAGGGGTAACACTGGGCTCGGGGGTAACACTGGGCTCGGGGGTGACGCCGAGCCCCGGAACGACACGCCGCGGTCCCGGCCGGACGGAGAACAACCGCCGGCCGGGCCGCCGGCCTCCGACGCCGCTCGCGGTCGGCGGACTCCCGTCCAGCGGCTGCGCGTTCGTCTCGCGAGCATCTCGGGGCCCGCTCGGTACGTGATGGTGCTCGCCGTTCTGAGCGCGGCGGTCGCCGTCGTCCTCCGGCACACCGTGTTCCCGTTCCTGTCGGTCAACAACGACGAGGGCATCTACCTCCTGCATGCCAGGACCCTCGCCGAGGGCCGCCTGTTCCCGCCCGCCCCGGACCCGGCACGGTCCTACCTGCCGTGGCTGGGAACCGTTGTCGGCGATCACTACGTGTTGAAGTACACGCCCTTCGTACCCGCGATCTTCGCAATCGRCATCGTGCTGACGGGAAGCATCGATCCGGCGCTTGCAATGATCGTCATGGCGGCGGTCGTCGTCACCTACCTGCTGGGCGTCGAGCTGTTCGGTAGCCGGCGGACCGCGGCGTTGGCGGCGACCCTGCTCGCCCTCTCCCCGCTGGTGATCCTGCAGAGCGCGATGGTGCTGAGCTACTTGCCGACCCTGGTGCTGCTGCAGGTGACCGTTCTGGGGGTGTTGCGGGGACGGCGCCGCCGACGGGCGGCACCGGTGGTCGTCGCGGGCCTCGCCCTCGGCGTGGCGGCGGCGGTGCGGCCGTATGACGTCGTCCTGCTCCTGGCTCCGCTCGCGATCTGGCTGCTCCTGACCTCCACGGGCGGGCGCTGCTGGCTGGGCCGGTGGCTGCTTTGCGGGCTCGCCGCGCCCGTGGCGCTTGTCCTGCTCAGCAACGCCGCTGCCACCGGTGACCCGTTGCGGCTGCCGTTCACGCTCCTTGAACCCGACGACAAGCTCGGCTTCGGGGTGCGCAAGCTGTATCCCGGCGACGGCAGGCACGACTTCGGCTTGCTCGAAGGGCTGCGGTCGGTCGGCGACCACCTGTGGCTGTTCGGCGGCTGGGCCTGCGGGGGAGTGGTGCTGGCCGGCTGCGCGATCGTCGTGGCGGCTCGGCGGCAGCTGTCCGCACCCGCCGCGCTCCTGGGTGCGGGTGGGCTGCTCTTCCTGGGCGGATACGTCGGCTTCTGGGGCGCGTGGAACGCGGCCGAGTTGTGGGGCGGCATCCGCTACGTCGGCCCTTTCTACCTGGTCCCGGTGCTCATCCCGCTCGTCCACCTCGGCGCGGAGGGCCTGGTCAGGGCCGGCGAAGCCGTCTTCGCCCGCGGGCGAAGACTCGGGCTCATCGCCGTCGCGGGGACCGGCGCCGCCATCCTGGCGCTCACGGCCGTCGTCCTGGTCGGGGCGGTGCGCGCCAACCTCACGCTCACCGGGCACGACCGTGACCTCAGCGCGATGCTGGACCGGCTGCCGGGCGATCCGCTCGTGTTCGTCGCGGCGAACCCGCCGTTTCTCGGGCATCCCACTCCGGTGACCGCGAACGGGCCGAAGCTCGAAGATCCTGTGCTGTTCGCCGTGTCGCGGGGGGTCGACGATCTCATCGTGGCCGCTGACCACGCGGACCRCCCGGCCTATCTGCTCCGCCTGGCATCGGCCTAMGACCGCTCACCCGCCTCGCCCTCCACCGCGCGGGTCGAACGGCTGGCGGTCAGGAGCGGCAGGCGGGTGGCGGTGACCCTGAGAGTGGATGYCGCGCCCGCGGGCGCCCGTTCCGCCCGCGTCGTGCTCACCGAGGGTGTCCGCCGCCTGTCGATTCCGGTCCATCCGCGGATCCCCACCTCGATGATCCTCACCGTCGACGCGGACGGCCTCGATACCACCGATGTCATCAGTATCACCAGTATTGCCAACATCGCTGGCGGCATGGACAGCACCGGAATCGTGACTGACCGCAACGACTCCGGTCGGTCCCGGGTGCATTCCGGATCCCTCGGCCGTCCGTCGGCAAGCACCGTGCGGGACGGTCGGGGCACCTCCATCACCGTGGCCTACTACGCGACGAGCCCTTCCGGACGGGAACATTTCCTCGATCAGCAGGTGTTGCCCGTGCGGCTGGCCGCACGGGACGGTTCCCGGCCGGACGGTTCCCGRCCGGCTGCCGGCCCGCCGGTCACCGTGCTCGGATCCCTCGGGGAGGTCGATGAGGTCGGCGAGGGACGTCGGCCGCCGCTGCGCATCATCATCGATGATCGTCGAGGCTGACCTGCCCGCCCGGGTGACCTGCCTGCCCCGGCGCCCCGACGCCCCGGTGAACGGTCGTCCTGATGATCGGCTGGCCCGGTGATCGGTCGATGCGGCGGATGGGAGGGAGCACGTACGTTCCGTCGAGGACGTCGGCCCCCGGCTCGTAGATCCGTAGGACGGGCCGGAAATCGCCGACCGCCGCGGGCAGCCAGTTGTCAAGCGGCCCGCCGTCCTCCGGGGGATCACTCTGGAGCAGGATGCGCACCGAGCCGTCCGGACCGCGGCGCAGATCGTGGTCGCCGCTCCGCAGGGAATACCGGTGCAGGGGATTCTCGACGAGGTAGTACTCGGGCGCGTCGTACATCGTCAGCGACCAGAACGCGGCCTGCGGCGGCGGCACCAGCTCCAGCAGGTACCGGTGGGCCCCGCTCAGCTGGCGGCCGTCCGTGTCGATGGCACGGCTCGCCTGGATCTCCTCATAGCCGTGTGTCGCACCCCGCGGCAGTCGGGCGGCCATCGCCCGGGCGAGACGGGCCTGTGCCCGATCGCTTATCCGCCAGGCCGGATCGTCGATCGTGCCCGGTCCGAGTCGGTCCAGGTTGAAGTCGAGGGCATGCGGGGTGCTCACCCAGCCGTTCGTCAGCGCCCGGCCGGCGTGCGCCACCCGTTCGAGCTTGTCGCGGCCGGCGCGCAGCCCGGTGCGCAGGGACCAGGCGAGGCCCGGGTTGGGGTCGACGTACGGCGAAGGATCGTCGAGGATCCCGAGTGAGGTGAAGTGGCGGGCGTACTCGGCCTCGGCCCGCGACGGAGGATAGGCGCGCAGCCAGATGCGTAGCTCCTCCCAGAACCGGAGGTCGTCACAGACCCTCTTCGAGTGTTCCGGCGGTCCCTCCGCGCGGCGGGCCTCGGAATCCAGCGGGCTCAGGTCCAGTTCCTCCTGCAGCCGGGACACCGCCGCGATGTCCGCCGGGCCGTCGAAGCCGAACCGGTTGATCAGCGTCAGCAGCCGGGTCGGTGCCTCGATGCGGGCCAGCGACGCGGGCGCGCTGCCCGTCCAGCCCGGCGGGACGAGCAGATAGCGCCCACCTCGTCCGCCGGTGGTTCGCCGTCCCACGTAGGCGAAGTTGTTCCGCCAGGCGTCCATGAAGATCATAACGCTGTAACGATCCGGCGTGTCGGGGATCCGCAGGACCAGCGGACCCGGCGTGAGGTCGACCTCGGCCACCGAGCACAGGGCGTCGTTGTCGACGCTGACGAAGCAGGACAGTGGCGCGGGCGGTTCCGTCTCGTGAGCGAAGGCGTTGTACCCGGCGGGCCGGATTGGCCCGATTCCCTCAGCCGCCGTCCGTACGCTCAGCCGGACGTTGCTGACCAGGGGATATCCGAAGATGAACGCCTCGGCCGCCAGCCCGAGCCGATGGTCACTCGCGAGCATGCCGTCCTCCCCGTGCTCGTCATCTCCGTTTCAGTGGTCGCCTCCACGCCCCCACGTTTCAGTGGTCGCCCCCCACGCAGTGGTCGCCCCCCACAGTGGCCGCCTCCACAGTCCGTGCCCTTCTTTGTGGTGTGGTACCCACCGGATGCCGTCCGGGGGCCGGACGGCATCCGATGATCCGCCGGTCCCCGACGTCGGCCGACGGGCCACCGATCACCGCTGTGAGGAACGCGGGCGCGATGCCCTAGGGTTGATGGCATGGCGCAGTACGTCTTCCAGATGCGCAAAGCGCGCAAGGCCCATGGCGACAAGGTCATCCTCGATGATGTGACCCTGTCGTTCCTCCCCGGAGCCAAGATCGGGGTAGTCGGCCCGAACGGCGCGGGGAAGTCGTCCCTGCTCAAGATCATGGCCGGCCTCGATCAGCCGAGTAACGGCGAGGCGACCCTGAGCCCCGGCTACACGGTCGGCATGCTCGCCCAGGAACCCCCGCTGGACGAGACCAAGGACGTCCGCGGCAACGTCGAGGACGGCGTGCGCGAGATCCGCCGGGTGCTCGYCCGCTACGAGGAGATCAACGAGAAGATGTCCGCGCCCGACGCGGACTTCGACTCCCTCCTCGCCGAGCAGGCCGAGCTTATCGACAAGATCGAGGCCGCGAACGCCTGGGAGCTCGACAGCCAGCTCGACCAGGCCATGGACGCGCTGCGGCTGCCGCCCGGCGATGCCGACGTCACCCTGCTCTCCGGCGGTGAGCGCCGCCGGGTCGCGCTGTGCAAGCTCCTGCTTGAGGCTCCCGACCTACTCCTGCTCGACGAGCCGACCAACCACCTCGACGCCGAGAGCGTCGCCTGGCTGGAGCAGCACCTCGCCCGCTATGCGGGCGCCGTGCTGGYCGTCACCCACGACCGGTACTTCCTGGACAACGTCGCCGGCTGGATCCTCGAGCTCGACCGGGGCCGTGCCTTGCCCTACGAGGGCAACTACACCACCTACCTGGAGAACAAGGCGGCCCGGCTGAAGGTCGAAGGCCAGAAGGACGCCAAGCGGCGCCGGGTGCTCGCCCAGGAACTCGAGTGGGTCCGGTCCAACCCGAAGGCCCGCCAGACCAAGAGCAAGTCGCGTCTCGCCCGCTACGAGGAGCTGGCCGCCGAGGCGGACCGGGCGCGCCCGCGCGACTTCGAGGACATCCAGATCCCGCCCGGCCCCCGGCTCGGCAACCAGGTCATCGAGGCCAAGGGGCTCACCAAGGGCTTCGATGACCGGCTTCTCATCGACAACCTGTCGTTCACCCTGCCGCGCGGCGGCATCATCGGCGTGATCGGCCCCAACGGCATCGGTAAGACGACCCTGTTCAAGATGTTGACCGGCCAGGAGGCGCCGGACGCCGGAGAGCTCGTCATCGGCGACACCGTCGACATCGCCTATGTCGACCAGACCCGCTCGGGCCTGGACCCGAAGAAGAACGTCTGGCAGGTCGTCTCCGACGGCCTCGACCACATCGTCGTCGGCAAGGTCGACTTCCCGAGCCGGGCGTACGTGTCGTCATTCGGGTTCAAGGGGCCGGACCAGCAGAAGCCCGTCGGTGTGCTGTCCGGTGGGGAGCGTAACCGGCTGAACCTCGCGCTCACCCTCAAGCGTGGCGGCAACGTCCTGCTTCTCGACGAGCCCACCAACGACCTCGACGTGGAGACGCTGCGCTCCCTGGAGGACGCGCTGCTGGAGTTCGCCGGCTGCGCCGTGGTCATCTCCCACGACCGCTGGTTCCTCGACCGGGTCGCCACCCACATCCTGGCCTGGGAAGGAACCGACGAGGACCCGGCGCGCTGGTTCTGGTTCGAGGGGAACTTCRCCGACTACGAGACCAACAAGATCGACCGTCTCGGGCAGGAGGCGGCCCGCCCGCACCGCGTCACCCACCGCAAGCTCACCCGGGACTGAGGGCGCACCCGGGCCGGCCGGTGCCCGCGGGCACCGAGCGGTCAGTCGGGTCGGTTCTGCAGCGAATTCGCCGCCATCGACAGATAGTCCCAGAGCTGCCTGTCGAGATCGGGCGGCAGGTCCAGGGAGTCGACCGCGGCCCRCATGATCTTCAGCCAGGCGTCCCGCTGCGTCGGGCCGATCGCGAACGGGGCGTGCCGCCTCCGCAGCCGAGGATGCCCGCGCTGCTCCTGGTAGTCGGTCGGGCCACCCCAGTACTGGATGAGGAACATGCGCAGGCGCTCCTCAGCGCCGGTCAGATCCTCTTCCGGGTAGAGCGGGCGCAGTACCGGATCGTTCGCCACACCCTGGTAGAACCGGGCGACCAGCTTCCGGAACGTCGGTTCGCCGCCGGCGGCGTCGTAGAAGGAGCTGATCGGGAGAGTGCGCGGAGGAGACTGGTTCACCCGTCCATTCTGCGGCACGACGGTGCGGTCCGATCCGGGCGACGGGTGTTCTCAGCCGTCGCGGGGTGCGATCCACGCCGTCGTGTCGGGGGGCAGCGTCAGGGTCGCGCCGTCGTACCCCACCGGTCCGCTGGCGAGCACCAGCCGTCCGGGCAGCGGAATCGTCGCCTCCCCCTCGGTCGTCGTCACGCATGTCATACTGGCCGACCCCACCGAGGTGGGCGGGGTCGGGGGCACCGACGAGCCTGYCGGCGCGGGGCGGTCGAAGGCCAGGCATCCGGCCGGGGAGTCGTTCCGCCAGCGCAGGTCGTCGCCACGCAGGTGGGGGAGGGCGCGGCGCAGGGCGAGCGCGCTGCGCACAAGCAGCCAGGTCGACATCGGGTCGGCCGCCTGCGCGAGGACCGCGAGGTCCGCCCAGTCGGCGGGTTGCGGCAACCACGGGTCGGCGCCGGCCGAGGTGAATCCGTAGGGGGGCGCGTCCCCCGACCACGGCAGGGGGATCCGGGCGCCGTCCCGGCCCGGCGACGTCCCCCCGGACCGCGTCCAGATCGGGTCGCGACGGGCGGCAGGCGGCACCTCGGCCTGCGGCAGCGCCAGCTCGTCGCCCTGGTACAGCACCGCGGTGCCGGGCAGCGCGAGCAGCGTGAGCAGAGCGGCGCGCGCGCGGCGGGTCCCCGTGGGACCGCCGCCGTAACGGGTCGCCGGCCGCACCACGTCGTGGTTGGCGAGCACCCAGGTGCCCGGCGCGCCGACCGCCGTCAGCGCGGCGCGTTCGGCGTCGATGGCGGCCCGCCAGGCCGCCGCCGACCAGGGGATGCTCAGCAGGGAGAACGAGAACGTCAGGTGCAGCTCGTCCGGTCGCACGTAGCGGGCGAGCCGGGCCGGGTCGCGCACCCAGGTCTCCCCGATCAGGACCCTGGGACGCCCGTCGCGGGCGGTGTACTCGTCGGTGATCGCGCGCCACTCGCGGTAGATCTCGTGCACCCCGTCCTGGTCCCAGACCCGGGGCTCGTGCTCCTCGCGGAACCCGCTGTCCGGAGCCAACCGGGCGCCGGGCGGGTTGTCCCGTAGCTCGGTGTCCTTCACCAGCCCGTGGGTCACGTCGATCCGGAACCCGTCGACCCCTCGATCGAGCCAGAACCGCAGCGTCGCGGCATGGTCCGCGCGGACGGCGGGATGATCCCAGTTCCAGTCGGGCTGCTCGGCGTCGAACAGGTGCAGGTACCACTGGCCGTCCGCCACCCGCGTCCAGGCCGATCCACCGAACACCGATTCCCAGTTGTTCGGAGGCTGCTCGCCGCCGGGGCCTCGGCCGTCGCGGAAGATGTAGAGCCCCCGCTCGGGACTGCCCGGCGCGGACGCGAGCGCCGCCTGGAACGCCGGATGCGCCGAGCTCGAGTGGTTCGGCACGAGATCGATCAGCACGGCGAGCCCGGTCTCGGCGGCGTCGGCGAGCACGGCGTCGAGGTCCGCGAGGTCACCGAAGAGCGGATCCACGCCGCGATGGTCGGCGACGTCGTACCCGTGATCGGCCATGGGGGACGAGTAGAAGGGCGTGATCCAGATCGCGTCGACGCCGAGTTCCGCCAGCACGGGCAGATGCCGCCGTAGCCCCTCCAGATCGCCGATCCCGTCGCCATCGGAATCGGCGAAACTGCGAAGGTACACCTCGTACAGGACGGCCCGGCGCCACCACGTCCCGTCCTGGCCGGGCGACCGCCYCCGGCCGTCGGCGCCATTCGGGCGATCCAGTTCCCCGGCGTCGCCGGCTCCCGCGCTGTTGTCCTTGCTGGCCTCGGCGCCCTCGTTCCCCTCGGTGTTCTCATTGCCCTCGCCCGCGTCGCTTCGGTGGCCGCGCTGGACACTAGATCGAGGGCAGAAATAAGATATTTTATCTCTCTTGGTAGATGAGGGTGCCTTTGTGGAGTGGCCCTCAACAGAATGATGTGTCCTCATCTGGCTCCTTCTGGCTTTTCTGGTCCTTTTAGGACAGATGCTCCCTGTTGTGCGCCTATCCAGGGACCGCTCCGCCGCGTCGGGACGGCGCGGCGGAGCGCGTGTTCCTCGGTCGGGCGATGCCTGTCCAGCATCAAACTCGGTCGGTGGGGGCGAAGGTAGGGCGATGGGGTGCTGGTTGCGGCTCGGGTCGACGTTCCCCCGATGCGTGATATCCGATATCCGAACTAGACTTCCGCAGATGGACCGGGTGACTGGCTGTTACGGAGCGGTACCGGGAATCGGATTCGGTCGGGGATGTGATGGTGTGCCCGTGACGTCGGAACCATCCACCGGGAGTTCGCCCCAAGCGCCCGGTATATCAGGGTTCGTCAGTGAGTCGCGGAGGTCCGATCAGGTGCGGCGGTCGGCGTCCGCAGGTCTGCGGGCCGCGCGGGAGGCCGTCCGCGCGCTGTGTCACGGTGCTCGGGGGGRCCATGACGACGGATCGGGCGGCTCCGATCCGTCCTTCCTGGCCGATGCCGGTCTCGTCCTCGGCACCTCCCTCGACCCCGATCGGGTCGTCGATCTGATCGCCGGACTCGCCGTGCCCCGCCTCGGCACGGGCGCCCTGGTGTGGCTGCGCGAGGGTGACCAGGTCAGGCTCGGTGCCTCGGTCTTCCACGACCCGAAAGTCGRCAAGATTATGYGGGCGATTGTCGCCACGCGGCCGCCCCAGCTCGCGGACGAATTCCCGCCGGGCGTCGTCATGCGTGAGGGCCAGACGTACTGTCTGCCGGACTTCGACGAGCTGCGCCCGGTGCCGCTGTTCCCGTACGAGCTCGCCTACCAGCAGTTCCGCCGGATCCAGAGCGGTCCAACCGTCACCGTCCCGTTGCCGGCGCACGGCCGGATCCTCGGCGCGATCACCGTCGGGCRCAGCACCGGCTTCTACTCCGGAGCGGAGGTGAACCTGCTGGAGGACTTCGCCCGGCGGGGGGCCGTCGCGCTGGAGAACGCACAACGCTTCCGCGAGGCACAGGAGTCCGCGCTGACCCTGCAACGGTCGCTCCTGCCGGCGCATCCCCCCGCACTCGACGGGGTCGAGATCGCGATGGAGTACCGGCCGGGGACGGCAGGCACGGAGGTGGGAGGCGATCTCTACGATGTCATACCGCTCGCCGGGGGACGGGTCGGGGTGGCCATCGGTGACGTGATGGGCCGCGGCCTGCATGCCGCGGCGGTGATGGGCCAGCTGCGGGCGGCGCTGCGCGCCTACGCCCTGGAGGATTGGAGCCCCGTCGAGGTGCTGACCCGGCTCGACCGGGTCGTCGGCCTGCTGCCCGGTCTCCAGCTCGCGACCTGTATGTACGCCGTCTATGACCGGAACACCGGCCGGGCGACGATCGCGAGTGCCGGCCATCTCGCGCCGTTGGTGATCCTTCCCGACGAGGACCCCGACTATCTGGTGCTCGACCCCGGGCTCCCGCTGGGAGTCTGCGAGGGGGCGATGTTCAGCGAGACGACCGTCGCGCTTCCACCCGGATCGGCGTTGGTGATGTTCACCGACGGCCTGGTGGAGTCGCGACGCCGACCGCTCGTGGACGGCCTGGACAATCTTCGACGCGGTCTTACCACACAGCGGGCCCGGGCTGCCGCGGTAGGCCTCGAGGCGGTCGAAGTCGCAGCGGGTGCCGACGTGGCGGCCGGAGGCGAGGGCGAGGGCATGAGCGCGGAACGGACCGAGAAGGCGGAACGGACCGAGAAGGCGGAACGGACCGGGAAGGCGGGGACGGATCGGCGGGCCCCCGGCCCGTCGCTCGGCCCACCCCCCGGGGTGCCGGAACGCCGCTCCTGGGCGGACCGGCGGCGCCGGGCGCGCAGGGTGAACTTCGCGGCGCGTAGCTGGTTCGGTCCGGACACCGTCAACGGCCCCGGCGAGGGCCCCGTCGAGGAGACCGCCCGCACGCTGCTCGAACGGTGCCTGATCGCCGCCGATCTCCCGGCCCGGACCGACGACGACACCGCCATGGTGGTGCTCACCACGCAGGCCGTGAACCCGCCATTGCTCGAACTCGCGTTGCCCGCGGTGGCCGCGTCGGCAGGCGAGGCCCGGACAGCGATGCGTTCGGTCCTCGCCGAATGCGGGATCACCTCCGTCGAGGACGCGACGCTGCTGGTCAGCGAGGTGGTGACGAACGCGGTGCTGCACGCCCGCAGTGATCTGGTACTGCGGGCGTCGATGGAACCCGGTCGGCTGCGGATCAGTGTCGAGGACCGGGAAGGCGCGCGTCTGCCCCGGCCCGGCGCGGCCGCGGAGAACAAACCCGAGCCCGAGTCGGGGTGGGGCCTGCTGCTGGTCGAGGCGCTGGCGCTGGCCTGGGGCGTGGAGATGACCCCCGGGGGCAAGCGTGTCTGGTTCGACATCGAGATACCCGACCAGGAGCCGGGTGCTGCCGGCCCGACGAGACCGATCGTTGGACCCGATCCGTCTCCCTCGGCGGGCCCGTCCCGGAAGCCTCCTCTCGACCCGCCGATCCAGGGCCGGTGCTGGGGATAGCATCCGGGGCCGGGCCACCTGACGGGCCGGGCCACCTGACGAGCCGGGCCAAGGCCGCGTGATCAGGCGGTGGCGACGGCGCGGGCGGCCCATTCGTCCTCGGCCTTGCGCACGATGTTGCGCAGCATTCCACCGAAGACGGCCGCGTGGAACGGGCTGACCGACCACCAGTAGAGCTGCCCGGGAAGTCCGYGGGGCAGGAAACTCGCGCGCTGCGAGTAGGTCGTGGTGCCCTCGGAGTCCACCATCGAGCGTAGTTCCAGCCATGCCTCGCCAGGCAGCTTCATCTCGGCACGCAGCCGGAGYAGGTGGCCCGGTTCGATCTCCTCGACCCGCCAGAAGTCCAGCGCCTCCCCGACGTGCACCCGCTGCGGATCACGCCGACCCCGGCGCAGACCGACGCCACCGAGGGCGGTGTCCAGCCAGCCGCGGGCGGACCAGGCCAGGGGCCACGAGTACCAGCCGTTGTCGCCCCCGATGCCCTCGATGACGTGCCACAGACAGGCCGGCGGCGCCGCCACGGCCATGCTGCGCTCGTCGACGTAGAGGGATCCCCCGGCCCACTGCGGGTCGGTCGGCAGGGGCTCGTTCGGGGGGTGCGTGGCACCGGCGCCGTCCCCGTCGTCCGATGCGCCTCCCGAACCCGGCCACACCGCCGTCGACCATCGGGTCTTCAYCGAACGCGCCCGCACCCGGGCCAGCGCGAGGGCCACCGCGGCGTCGAAGGGCAGYAGTCCCTCGGCAGGATCGGGGATCCAGCGGGCGACCTGGTGGTCGTGGACCACCACCTCGTTGCGCAAGGAACGGATGAGCGGCCTCGCGATGCCGCCCGGCACCGGGGTGACGAGCCCGACCCACAGCGAGGACAGTTCGGGGGACAGGATCGGAACCGGGACGATGATCCGGCGCCGCAGCCCCTCGATGGCGGCGAAGCGCTGCATCATCTCCGCATAGGTCAGGATGTCCRGGCCGCCCACGTCGAAGGTGCCCTCGACGTCGTCGGGGACGTCCAGAGCGCCGATCAGATAGTGCAGCACGTCCCGGACGGCGATTGGCTGGATCCTGGTCCGCACCCAGCGCGGCGTCAGCATCACCGGCAGGCGCTCCGTCAGGTAGCGCARCATCTCGAACGAGGCGCTGCCGCTGCCGATGACGACCGCCGCACGCAGCACGATCGTCGGAACCCCCGAGCCGAGCAGGATCCTCCCGACCTCCTGGCGGGAGCTCAGATGGGCGGACGTGCCACCCGTCGTCGCCGGGCCCAGCCCGCCGAGGTAGACGATCCTGCGGACATCGGCCGCCCGGGCCGCGGCGGCGAAGGCGTTCGCCGCCCGCCGGTCGACCGCGGAGAAGTCACCACCACTGTCGATCGAGTGGATGAGGTAGTAGGCGACCTCGATCCCGTCGAGTGCGGACCGCAACGACTCCGGATCCCGGGCGTCGGCGCGGACGACCTCCGCCCGGACGGCCCACGGGATGTCCCGCAGCCGGACGGGATCCCGGGTCATGACCCGGACGTGGTGGCCACGGTCGAGCAGGCGGGGAGCCAGCCGGCCGCCGATGTACCCGGTCGCCCCGGTGACGAGGATGCGCACGCTGGTTACCTGCCCCGGTAGGCCCCGCCGTACCCTGGCACCCGGCCGATCCGCCGTCGCCGTGCCGGGGAACGCCTCGAACAGGCGGGGAACGCCCCGGGCGGGCAGGGACGCCCCGGGCGGGCGCCGTCAGGCCGAGGCGGCCTCGGTCACGTCGGTACTCAGGTAGGCCGACCAGCGTGGATCCATCCGACGGGAGCCCAGAATGCGCCAAGCGGCTCCGCTCGGCGCCCGTGGCGCCGTGCGGAGCCGCCAGCCGAGATCAGCGACGGCCCGGTCGGCTTTCAGATGGTTGCAGCGGCCACAGGCCGCCACGACGTTCTCCCACGCATGCGGGCCCCCACGGGAGCGTGGAATGACATGATCCAGTGATGTTGCCGGAGCATTGCAGTACACGCAGCGATGATGGTCGCGGGCCAGCACACCCTTACGGGTTAGCGGGACCTGCGAGCGGTACGGCACCCGGACGAAACGCGCTAACCGGACCACGATCGGGACATCGATGGATGCCGTCGCGGACCGAAGAACCTGCCCGGCCGATTCGACCATGACGGCCTTGTCGGTCAGGACCAGCACCAGCGCGCGCCTTTGCGACACCACRCACAGAGGCTCGTACGTGGCATTGAGAACCAGCGCCTCTGCCACGCGCCGACCTCCTGCCCACCGAGGGCCCTTTGCGGGCCGTTCTGCCCAGCGTCTCCGGTGACAATGGATAGTCAACCTTCTTCCGCGGCAGAACGCGAGCCTGTTTGCATGGTCATCGCCTTTCGTGCCGTGGCKCTGCACATATCTCGTGGCCTTTGTCACATGTGGGCGACCATTCTGTGACCATATCAATACGGAAAGTGCTTTTTTGAGTGTAGTGGGAGACCTGGCCGGGTTGGGTTGGAGAGTGGTTGGGCCGGAGCGTGGCCGTCCGTCGACCGGATCGGGGCCCCCACCGCCGGGCCACCGGCATGGGTGAGACTGACCTGCGGCCGCCGCCCCGGCCGCCGCGAGCGCGGGAGGGCCGGTGACCTCGGCCGGCTCGGGGAACTCCGAATGATCGCAATCTACCGGAAGGATGATCGACGCCGTGACGCCCGCCCCGTCCCTGCTGGCTCAGCCTCTCATCCCGTCGCTGGGAATGCTGCTGTCCGCCTCGCCGTCACCCACCGGATCGCCGGGCCCGACGTCCGGGCTGACGACGCCCACCCCGCTGCCCTCGCCGAGCCCGTCGGTGACCTCCGACCCGCTGGTGTCCCTGGAGGGCGTCGCGACCGCGCTGCGGGACGCCTGCGGGACCGATCCGGGGCTGCTGTGTCGCACCGTCTACAACACGACCCACAGTAACTATCTCGCCTCCGGGGCTGAGGTGTTCCTCGGTACCCCGATCCGCATCGCGCTCATTTTAGTGATCGCGTTCGTGGTGCGGGCGCTGCTGCACCGCTTCATCCGGCGCACCACCGACATCGGACACGCCACCGAACGGACTGGTTCCGGCAGTTGGGGCGGGTTGTTCCGGAGTTCCCGGGCCGGCTCTCTGCTGGGCGCGTTCGGCGACCCGGCAGTGCTGATGGAAAGGCGCCGTCAGCGTGCGGCGACGGTCGGTTCGCTGCTGCGCAGCGTGACGTCCATCTTCATCTTCGGCCTGGCATTCCTCAGCATCCTGGGTGAGCTGGGCATCAATCTCGCCCCCATCGTCGCCAGCGCCGGTGTGCTGGGAGTCGCGGTCGGTTTCGGTGCGCAGAACCTCGTCCGGGACTTCCTGTCGGGGATGTTCATGCTGCTGGAGGACCAGTACGGGGTGGGAGACGTGATCGATCTCGGTCCGGTCTCCGGCGCCGTGGAGGCGGTCAGTCTCCGGACGACCAGACTGCGCGACGTCGAGGGCACCGTCTGGTACGTCCGGAACGGCGAGATCACCAGGGTCGGTAACAAGAGCCAGCAATGGGCACGGACCGTGCTCGACGTTCCGCTCGACTACRACACCGAGGTCGCCACCGCCAAACGGGTGCTGGCCCGGACGGCGAACGAGCTCTGGGCGGACGCGAAGTGGAGCAGCCTCATCCTCGCCGAGCCCGAGGTCTGGGGCATGGAGACCATGACCTCGGACGGTTACACCCTGCGTGTCGCCATCAAGACCCAGCCGCTCAAGCAGTGGGAGGTCGCGCGTGAGCTGCGTGAGCGGGTCCGGACCTCGCTTGGCGCGGCTGGCATCGAGCTCGGTTCCGTGYAACGCAGTGAGGTGACCATGGTCGACGACGACGAGGAGACCGCMGGGAGCCGTGAGGAGGACGACGCGGATCCGGATGCCGGGGTCGGCGGGGGTGACGCGGACGCTCARGGGACGGATCTGCCGCGGGCACGGATCGACCCGCCCGCCCCCGGCCCGTCGCACCTGAGGGGTTGATCTGGTCRGCCTGGGCGTGCCGGTCGGTCTGTCCGGGCTTGCGGTGGCTGAAACCGTCCTGAGGATCGCGGTACGTCTTCCTGAGACCGGCCCCGCGCAGCACCATCACCGCGTCGGGTGAAGGCAGACTGGGGGCGTGCGGGTACTGGTGGTGGACGACGACGCGGCTGTCCGGGAGTCCCTGGAACGCTCACTGCGGTTCGAGGGGTACGAGGTGGCCACGGCGGTGGACGGGGCGGACGCGCTCGATGTCATCGGCCGCGAGCGGYCGGACATCGTCGTGCTGGACGTGATGATGCCCCGGGTGGACGGGCTGGAGACCTGCCGTCGGCTGCGGGCCCAGGGCGACGACGTCCCGGTGCTCATGCTGACCGCTCGGGACGGCTTGGCCGACCGGGTCAGCGGCTTGGACGTCGGTGCCGACGACTACCTGGTCAAACCGTTCGCCCTGGAGGAGCTGTTCGCCCGGTTGCGRGCACTGATCCGCCGGGCGGCGTTGGCCGCGCGGGTGCGGGCGGCCGGGTCCAGAGGGATCCCCGACTCGACGCTTCGCTACGGCGGGGTCTGTCTGGATCAGGTCAGCCGCCAGGTGACCCGCGGTGATCGGGAGCTGATTCTGACCAAGACCGAGTTCGAGCTGCTGGAGTTGTTTCTCGCTCATCCGCGTCAGGTGCTCTCCCGCTCCATGATCATGGAGCGGGTTTGGGGGTATGACTTCGGCCCGACGTCGAACTCGCTGGAGGTCTTCGTGAGCTACCTGCGCCGCAAGCTCGAGGCGAACGGCGAGCCCAGGCTGTTGCACACCGTGCGCGGAGTTGGCTACGTGCTGCGTGAGCCGTCGGGGGACCGGGCGTGAGCAGTGCCCCCGACCAGGGGGCCGCGCCCTCGCCGTGGTGGCCGCAGCCGGCAGCGGGGCATGCGGCGGTGGGGCAGCCGGTAGCGGGTCGTCCGGCGGTGGGGCAGCCGGTAGCGGGGCATGCGGCGGTGAACGGGCGCGCCGGCCGGTTGGACGGGTTCGCGCGGCGGGTCCACCCGGGACGTCACCCCAGGATCCGGTTTTCCTCCCCGCTCGGTCAGCTGACGTTGCGGGCCCGGCTCGCCCTGCTCGTCGGGATGGCGGTGGCTGCCGCCGTGACGGTCGTCGCCGGGGTGTCGCTGGGGGCGACCAGCATCGTGCTGAACCAGGCCATCGACGACCAGCTCGTAGAGCAGGCTGAGGCGTCGGCGCGCACCATCCAGACCAGCCCGCTGGGGCTGGAACTGCAGGCGTTCAGCTTCGGGCTGGAGGGCCAGTTCCTCGACGCCGCCGGCAATCCGCTGGAGAACGCCGTCTCGTCCTGGAACAGCGTGCGGATCCCGGTCGACTCCGCCGACGCCGAGGTGGCCCGGCGGGAGCGGGCCCAGAACCTGCGCACGATCGCCGTTGACGGGCAGTCCTACCGGCTTGTCACGGTTCCGCTGCAACGTCCCGCGTCCGGCGGTGCATTGCAGCTCGCCCGGCCGACCACCGACGTCGACCGGACCCTGCGCGACCTCGCGCTGGTGCTGCTTGTCGTCGGGATCGTCGGGGTGGTCGGCTCGGTGCTCGCCGGACAGATCGTGGCACGTGCCGCGCTCAAACCCGTTGACGCCGCGGCCGCGGCCGCCGAGGAGGTCGCTCGTACCCAGAATTTGTCGGCGCTCATCCCGGTGACCGGATCCGACGAGATCACCCGGCTGGCGGAGAGCCTCAACAGCATGCTGCGCGCGCTGGAGGCATCTCGGGCCCGCCAGCGCCAGCTCGTCGACGATGCCAGCCACGAGCTGCGCACCCCGTTGACGAGCCTGCGTACGAACATCGAACTGTTGCTGCGCGCCGAGGCGAACCCGCATCGCGCGCTGCCYGCGGCCGACCATGAGGCACTGCTACGCGACGTGGACGCGCAGATGCGCGAACTGTCCGGCCTCGTCAGCGAACTGGTTGAGCTCGCCCGGGACGAGGCGCCCACCGAGGAGGTGGAACGGCTCGATCTCGCGGAGATCGTGCGAGCCGCGGCCGAACGGGCCCGGCGCCGCGCCACCGGCAAGAGCATCAGCATCGAGCTCGACGCGACTCCCTCGACGGTCGACGGGCGGGCGAACATGYTCGAACGGGCGATCACCAACCTGCTCGACAACGCCGTGAAGTTCTCGCCGCCCGCCTCCGTCGTCCGGGTCGGCTCCCGGGACGGCGAGGTAACCGTCGCGGATGACGGACCGGGCATCGCGCCGGAGGACCGCGTGCAGGTGTTCGACCGCTTCTACCGGGCCACCTCCGCGCGGGGCCTGCCCGGATCCGGGCTCGGCCTCGCGATCGTCGCGGATGCCGTGCACACCCACCGGGGTACCGTCACCGCGGAGAGTTCCCCGAGTGGCGGGGCGTTGCTGCGGATGCGGCTGCCGGTCGTTGACGACCCCGGTCCGCTGGGCCCGGCCACCACACCGGGTCCGGCGCCGAACCCGCCGGACGGCGCTGCTTCGCCTCCGGACCGCGCGGGCGAGAATCCCAGGCCGTGACTTCCGACTGCCCCGCCGTGCCCACCGCATCCGCGTCTGCGTCCTCCGCGTCCCCCGCGTCCCCCGCCGGTCCCACCGCCCCGGCGGGACCGCAGCCCGCTGGGACGCCGGTGGTGGACCCCACCATCGACCCGGTCCTCGCCGAACTCGCCGCAGTGTCCGGCGTGGCGACGTCCTACCTCGGGGCCGACGGTGTCCCGGTACAGGTCGCGCCGGACACCGTCCGGGCCGTCCTGCGGCTGGCGGGGGTCGATCCGACGGATCCCGCCGCAGCGCTCGCGGCGGCGCTGGAGCGGCCTTGGCGACGCCGGGTGCCGGCCTGCGCCGTCGTCGTCGCCGCAGCACCGCGCCCGGTGGTCGTTCACACGCCCGTGGAGATCATTCCACACGCTGAGCTGGAGCTCGGCACCGGCGGCCGAATCGTCCTCGATCCCCCTGGCGCCCCCCTGGCCGAGCGGGTGCTCGACGGCGTGCCCTGGGTCGCCCGGCCGATAGGGCTCCCGGCGGGTCTGCCCTTGGGGGACCACGTGCTGCACATCGACGCCGGAACCGAGCGGCATCGCTGCCAGGTCGTTGCCGTGCCGGCCGCGGTGCCCGGCCCCGCCGCCCTCGCCCCGCCGGCCCGCGCCTGGGGCTGGATGATCCAGCTCTACGCGCTCACCTCGACGTCGTCCTGGGGGATGGGGGACTATGGCGATCTCGCGACGCTCGCCGACTGGTCGGGCCGGGCGGGTGCCGACGTGCTGCTGGTGAATCCGCTGCATGCGGGTGCGCCGACCCTGCCCGTCGCGGCGTCCCCCTACTCGCCCGCAAGCCGCCGTTTCGTCTCCCCGCTCTACCTGCGACCGGAGCGGACGCCCGAGTACGCCCGGGCCGATCCCGCCACCCGGGCTGCCGTTGACAAGCTCGCCCGCGGCGCCCGTCGCGACGGGCGGCGGGACGGTCTGCTCGATCGGGACGCGGTGTGGCGGGCGAAGCTGGCCGCGCTGGAACTGCTCTTCGAGGTCTTCCGGCGTGGCGGCGAGCAGGTGGCATCCGCCGGGTCCGCCGCTTCCGAGCCCGCCGCCGAGCCGGCCGGGTCCGACCTGATCGATTTCGCGACCTGGAGCGCGCTCGCCGAGCGGTACGGCCCGGACTGGCGGACCTGGCCGGCGCGTCTCGCTCATCCGGGCGCGCCCGCCGTCGCCGAGGCGAGGGCGCAGCTGGCCGACCGTGTCGCCTTCCACGTGTGGCTCCAGCAGCGCTGCGACCAGCAGCTCGCCGCGGCGCAGGCCGCCGCCCGGGCCGCCGGGATGGCCGCCGGGATCGTGCACGACCTGGCCGTCGGCGTCGATCCGGGCGGTGCGGACGCCTGGGCGCTGCAGGACGTTCTCGCCGTCGGCGCGAGCGTGGGGGCCCCACCGGACACCTTCAACCAGCAGGGCCAGGACTGGGGGCTGCCGCCGTGGCGGCCGGACGCCCTGGCCGAGGCCGGGTACGCGCCGTTGCGTCAGATGGTCGCCTCGGTGCTGCGCCRCGGCGGCGGGCTGCGGGTCGACCACATCCTCGGCCTGTTCCGGCTGTGGTGGATTCCGGCTGGGGCGGGCGCCGCTCACGGGACATACGTGCGTTACGACGCCGAGGCGATGCTCGGCCTGCTCGCGTTGGAGGCCGCCCGTGCCGGCGCCGTCGTCGTCGGGGAGGATCTGGGTACCGTCGAGGCATCGGTGGCGACGACGCTCGCCCGCATGAACGTGCTGGGTTCGACGGTGCTGTGGTTCGAGCAGGACGCCGAGGGCCGCCCGTTGCCGCCGACGGCGTACCGGGCGGCGACGATGGCCAGCCTCACCACGCACGACCTGCCCACCGCCGCCGGCTACCTCGAGGGCGAGCACGTGCGCACCCGCGCCCGGTTGGGGCTGCTCGGGCGTTCGGAGGAGGCCGAGGCGGCCGGCTGGCGAGCCGAGCGGGACGCGTTGGTCGAGCTGGTGCGATCCGAGGGGCTGGTGGATCCGGCGGGCGCGGCGGCGGGCCTCGGCGGACGGGGGAACCCCGGCGGGCGCGGCCGGCCGGAGTTCGACCCCGCCGTTCGGCAGGAGATCGTTTTCGCGCTGCACCGGCTGCTGGTGCGGTCTTCGTGCCGCATCGTGCTCGGGTCGCCGGGTGACGCGCTGGGCGACCGGCATCAGCCGAACCTGCCGGGCACGACCGACGCCTATCCGAACTGGCGGCTCCCGGTGACCGACTCCGCCGGTCGGCCGGTTACGGTGGAACGTCTGCTGACCGATCCGGACGTGCGCCGGCTTGGCGAGTTCCTCGCCCAGGTCCGGGTTGCCCAGGTCCGGGGCGTGTCGTCCACCGGTGCGGCATCCCCAGACGAGGACCGTAACCCCATTTCCCGGTAATCTTCGCTGCGTGACTCGACGTCGACCGCGCCAGACCCGATGGCTGCCGTTCGCCGGCACCTCCCGCCCGTGGCCGGGGGCACACCCCGCGCCGGGGTCGCGATCCAGGATCGCGCCGCGCCGGGTTCTCACCGTTGTCGGCCTCGCGCTGTTCGCGGTGCCGGTGTTCGCGGTGAGCGCCTCGGCCGGGGAGATCGGAACCCCCTACAACCCCGATCCGCTCACGGCCGTGCAGTCATGGGCGATCTACGGCGGCACCATCGTCGGTGGGTTCGTCATCGCGATCCTGCTGGCCGCGTGGTCGAGCCGCAAGAGCGGGCCGGTGCGCTACCGCCCGGGGCAGCCCTGGGAGCACGACGAGATCTGGATCGGCTCCAAGCCGGAGGAGATCGAGGGCGAGCAGACGAAGACCGCCCTTCCCGGCGCGGGTGGTGCCAGTGGCAACTGGTGAGCCGTTCACCCACGAGCAGCTCGACCGGCTGAACCGGGCCCGGGAGCTTGCCGAGACGCGTACCGGCATCCACGTCAGCATCCGGATCGGCGCGGTGCGCGGCGACGTCCGGCTCGCCGCCGAGCGGATCCTCGCGAACCTCGTCAACGACGCGGGGCGGGATGCCGCCGTGCTGATCCTCGTCTCGCCCGGGCAGCGGTTCGTACGGATCGCCACGACCCCGGCCGCCAGGAAGCGGATCAGCGACTCGGCCACCGGGCTCGCCGCGTTGACGATGGCCTCCAGCTTCGCGCTGGGCGATCTGGTCGGCGGCCTGATCACCGGCATCCGCCAGCTCGCGGACGCGGCAGGTGGCGCGGGCGGCGCAGCCGCCGGGACCCTCCCCCCGACGCAGCCTTCGTTGGCGGTCAGCCCGACGCCCTGACCCCGCTGATCCCGGAGGAGCCGGCCCGGCCGRCTCCTCCCGGCCCGGCCGGCTCCGACCGGCCTGATGCGGGTACGCTACGCCGCCGCCTCGATGTCCTTCTTGCGTGCGGCCAGCGCCCGGACGAGCCCGTCGCGGCCTTCCAGCAGGGCCCGCCGCAGGGGCGGGACCGGGTTGTGCTCGGCCAGGTAGGCGTCGACCTTCGCCACCGTCTCCGGTTCGATCACCGACGCCGGGAACAGCATCTGGGTGATGGTGGAGGCCATGTCGAAGCTGCGGGTCTCCCAGATCCCAGCGATCTCGTCGAAGAAACGGTCCACGTAGGGCCGGGTCAGCTCGAGCTGGTCGGAGATCCAGAAACCGCCCATCGTCGCGGCGGCCAAGTGGTTCGACAGGGTGTCCGAGTCCATGACCGCCGACCAGGCTGCGGCCTTCGCCGCCGCGGTCGGCCGTGCCGCCCGCGCGGTCGCAGCTCGCTTCTCGCCGGTGGCGGTGCGGTCGCGGGCGAGCTCCGTGTCGATCTCGGCGTCGGCGTACACGCCCCGGGCGACGAGTTGGGTCAGCAGGGTCCAGCGCAGCTCGGTGTCGAGCACGAGCCCCTCGATGACGTCGGTGCCCTCGAACAGCGCCCGGATCCGCGCCACCTGGTCGGCCTCCTCGGCCTGGGCGAAGGAGGTGGTGTAGACGAGCTKCAGGTCGCTGCCGGGGGCCGCGGCGCGCGCCAGCTCCTCGGCGCGTTCCGTCAGCGCGCGCAGCGCGGGCTTCCGGTTTGCCGGGTCGCCGTAGGTGTCGATCGTCAGGTCCGCCTTGGCCAGCAGCGACTGCACCACGCCGATGTCGTCCTCAGCGGTCACCCCGGACAGCACGAGCCGGACGTAGTCCCGGGCGGCGAGTTCGGCGTCGCGGGTCATGTCCCAGGCCGCCGCCCAGCACAGCGTCCGGGGCAGTGACTGGGAGATGGCGCCGATCGCCTCGACGAGCGTGGCCAGCGACCGCTCGTCGAGGCGCACCTTCGCGTACGTGAGGTCGTCGTCGTTGAGCAGGATCAGATCCGGCTGGCGGGCACCGACGAGCTTGGCGACCTCGGTGAGCTTGCCCGTCACGTCGAGCTCGACCCGTTCCCGCCGGACCAGCGCGCCGGTGGCGTCCCGATCGTAAAGGCCGATCGCGAGCCGGTGCGGGCGCAGCGTGCGCGAGGCGGTCGGCGGCGCCGACGCCGGCTCCTGCACCACGTCGAACGAGGTGAACAGGCCCGAGGAGTCGGTGAAGAAGCGCGGCCGCAGGGTGTTCGCGCCGGTGGTCTCCAGCCAGTCCGCGGACCAGGCGGTAAGGTTCCGCCCGCTGGCGTTCTCCAACTCGTCGAGCAGGTCGCGCAGCGACGTGTTCGCGTACTCGTAGCGGCGGAAGTACGCCCGCAGCCCGGCGAGGAACTCCTCTTGGCCGACCCAGGCCACGAGCTGCTTGAGCACCGAGGCGCCCTTGGCGTAGGTGATGCCGTCGAAGTTCGTCCGTACCGCGTCCATGTCCGGGGCGTCGGCGACGATCGGGTGCGTGGAGGAGAGCTGGTCCTGGCGGTAGGCCCAGCCCTTCTCCGCGTTGGCGAAGGTCGTCCAGCCGTTGGTGAAGCGGGTCGCGTTCACCTGGGCGAGGACCGACATGTAGGTGGCGAACGACTCGTTCAGCCACAGGTCGTCCCACCAGCGCATGGTGACCAGGTCACCGAACCACATGTGCGCCATCTCGTGCAGGATCGTCTCGGCGCGCCGCTCGCGGCGGGCCTCGGTCACCTTCGCCCGGAAGACATACTCCTCCAGGAAGGTCACGCAGCCGGCGTTCTCCATCGCCCCGGCGTTGAACTCGGGCACGAACAACTGGTCGTACTTGCCGAACGGGTACCGGTAGTCGAACACCCGGTGGTAGAAGTCGAACCCGGCTTTGGTGATCTCGAAGAGCTCGGCGGGGTCGAGGAACTCGGCCAGCGATCGGCGGCAGTAGAGGCCCAGGTCGATGCCGTCGTGGTGGTCGCGGACCTCGTGGTACGGGCCGGCGACGAGCGCGGTGATGTACGTCGACATCACCGGGGTGGTCAGGAAGCGGATGGTGCGCACCCCGATCGCGGCCTCCGCCACCGCGGCGACCGCGCTGTTGGAGATCGCCTTCCAGTCCGCCGGGACGGTGACCGTGAGGGTGAACGTCGCCTTGAGGTCGGGCTGGTCGAAGCAGGCGTACATCCGGTGCGCGTCGTACGTCTCGAACTGGGTGTAGAGGTAAACGGCCTCGTCCACCGGGTCGACGAAGCGGTGCAGGCCCTCACCGGTGCGGGAGTAGACGCCGTCCGCCACCACCGTGAGCCGGTTCGACTCCGCGAGGTTATCGAGCCGGATCCGCTCGCCGTCGAACACCGCGGCGGGGTCGAGCGGCGCTCCGTTGAGAACGACCTCGTCGACCTTCGCGGCGGCGAGCTCGATGAACGTCGACGCCCCAGGCTCGACGCAGGTGAAGATGACCGCGGTTGAMGTGCGGAAGGTCTCGTGGCCGGTCGTCAGGTCGAGTTCGACGTCATAGGAGGCAACGTTGAGCAGGCGGGCGCGCTCGCGCGCCTCGTCGCGGGTGAGGTTGTTGGGCACCCGGTTCCTTTCGGACGGCACGGACTTGCAGGACTGCACACGGTCATCACCGTGTTCCCAGTCTCCCACGCCGATGAGGGGAACGGTCGCCGCCGGGGGACGTGGTGGTCGGGGACGTGGTGGTCGGGCCGTCGGCCGTGGTACCGGTGCCGGAGATGGTGGATTGTGGTGATTGGCGCGGGGTGCCCGCTCTCGCTGGTCGCCGATGCGGCACGATGGCGACATCTTCCGCGTGACCAGCCTGCGGGAGGATCGGGATGTCCGCGCGGTCGCGGGAAGGCAGGAAGAGGGCAGGACAGGAAGGGAGCCGCCGGTGAGACGGGTGGCGGGGCTCGGTCGCGTCCCCGGGCGCCCTCACCGGGCTCGCCGGGCCTCAGCCGTTCCGGCCGGCGGTGGGTCGTCCACCGCGCCGATGCCCACCGCGCCGATGCCCACCGCGCCGATGCCCGAGGCGGCGGCATCCGAGCCACCAGGCGGGCCGCGGGCCGCCGGCGGGGGGGAGTCCCCGGCTCGGCGGGCCGACTATCACATCCCGGTCGCGCTGCGGGTCTCGGCGGGCTGGTCGTGGCGTCTGATCGTCACGGGCGCGGCCATCTACATCCTGCTGATGGTCGTGGGACGGGTCCGGATCGTGGTGATTCCGCTCATCGCCGGGCTGCTCATCGCCGCTCTCATCCATCCGCTCGCGCACCGGCTGCAGCGGCTCGGTATGAACCGGYTGGGCGCTGCCTTCACCGCGTTGTTCGTGTTCTTCGCGGTGTTCGTGGGTGCCGGGGTGGCGGTGGGCTTCAACGCAGCGAACGAGATCMCCACGGTCAGCGATCAGGTCAGCGAGGGCGTCGAGCAGATCCGCGGCTATCTKAGAAACGGTCCGCTCCACCTGTCACAGAGCCAGATCGACAATCTGGTCGACGACATCCGCAAGAGCCTGGCGAACAACCGGGGGCGCCTGGTCTCCGGGGTGATCTCCGGTGCCTCGGTGGCCGCCGAGGTGCTCACCGGCCTGCTCGTCACCCTGTTCTCGACCTTCTTCTTCCTGTACGACGGGGATCGTATCTGGAACTGGATCGTCACCCGCTTCCCGGACGGAGCGGAGGAGCGGGTGCGTGGCGCCGGTCGGGAGGCGTGGAACACGTTGACCGGCTACATTCGTGGGACGGTCTTTGTCGCGGCGGTCGACGCGATCGGTATCACCATCGGCCTGGTCGGCGTGGGTGTCCCGCTCGTCGCGCCGCTGGCCCTGCTGACGTTCTTCGGCGGGTTCGTCCCGATTGTCGGGGCGACGGTGGCCGGCGCCGCGGCGGTACTGGTGACCCTGGTCTCGAATGGCGTGCCGGATGCGTTGATCATTCTGGGTGTCGTGTTGGCCGTGCAGCAGGTCGAGGGGCACCTGTTGCAGCCGYTGGTCATGCGGCGGGCGGTGCGGTTGCATCCGCTCGCGATTGTCATCGCGCTGTCGGCCGGTGGCGTGTTGGCCGGCATCCCCGGTGCCATCGCCGCCGTTCCGTTCGCTGCCATGGTGAACAGGGTCGCCGGTTATCTCGCCGTGAGCGGGAAGTGACMACCACCCCGACGGGTTGATCCCGGTCGAACGGTGCCGTCGACCGAGGAGACCACATGAGCGCCGAAACTCTCGACACCCCCGCGGCCACGTTCGTACCCACACCCACACCCACGTCCGTACCCTTGCCCGCGGACGCGACCGAAGCGGTCTTCTGGGACGGAGTTCTGCTCGTCGCTGCTACCCCCGGCTTCCACGAGCTCAAACGGACCTGGGACCAGGACCCGATCCTCACGTGATCGGGCATGATGACACATCATGCGTGTCCATCTGGGATCTGACCATGCGGGCTTCCACCTGAAGGAGGCGCTCGCCGAGCGTCTGGTGGAGCTGGGCCACGCGCCCGTCGACCATGGTCCTGTCGAGTACGACCCCGACGATGACTACCCTCCGTTCGTCCTCGCCGCCGCCGCCGCCACCGCTGTCGAACCGGGCAGCATGGGCATCGTCATCGGGGGATCGGGCAACGGGGAGGCCATCGCGGCGAACAAGGTCGCCGGGGTGCGCGCGGCCCTGGCATGGAGCGAGCAGACGGCGACGCTGGCCCGCCAGCACAACGATGCCAACGTGCTGAGCCTCGGCGCGCGCATGTACACCGTCACGGCGGCCCTGACGTTCGCCGAGGTCTTCCTCACCACGCCGTTCAGCGGGGAGCAACGACACGTGCGGCGGCTTCGGATGCTCTCGGCCTACGAGCGGACCGGGGACGTACCGTCGGTGCCCGGGTCGGCCTCGTCGGCTTCCTGAGACCTGTTCTTCGAGGACCCGGTCTCGGCAGGGCCGCTCTCATGCGGTCCGGCGGATCCGCGGTCGGAGCGTCGGCGGGTCCTGCGGGCACCCCGGCCGCGGCGGTCGGTCGTGGCGCTCTCGGCTCCGGCGCTGCTGGCTTCGGCACGACCGGCTCCGGCGCTGCTGGGGCCGCCGCGGCGGACCGGGTCGGTGGGGCTGGTCGACGGGGTCGCCGGTGCGGGGCGTGATCCGCGATGCAGTACCACCGATCGCTCGGCCTCGGCGAGGTCGGCGTCGGTGGGCCGGGCGGCGTCGCGGGCCCGCATCGCCGTTCTCGGGGGCAGCTTGCTGCGACCCGCATCGATGAGACCGCGCAGCTGCGCGTCCGCCTCGCCCGCCCCGGCCGCATGCGACCGGGCCCGACCTGCGCGCTCGGGTCGTGGCATGGCTCCTCCATCCGCCCTGGCCGGAACCCTTGGTGGATCATCCCAGAAGCGGGCCGCTCGGGGAGGCCTCGTGACGCGGGTGGACGTCGGAAATCCGCCGGTGCGCGGTTATCCCCCGCGACAGGTTGATCTCCATCCTTCCATTTCYGAAGGTCTCCGGAAGTTCACCGTCCCGGGTGCTACCGGCGGGTCGCCCGACAGCGACAGCCCGACCGTTTCCGGTCCGGTCCGGTCGACGCCGGGCCCCGGAATCGTCGTGGCGTCGCCGATCCACGGTTCGCAAATCCGTACCCGGTGTCGGCGGTTGGTCCCCCGCCGGCCCGCCTGCCGCGTTTTTCTGCTCCGCAGCGTGCACGCCCGCGGGCGCCGGGTCGCCGCACCGCGACCTGGCCGACCGTCCGATCCAGGATGATCCGAGGCGCTCCGGGGGATCGGCCACCCCCTGTCCGAGCTGTTCTGCCTCATCCGTATGCTACACATCGCCAGATGAACGTCTGATAGTCCAACGTACGCTCAATAGATGTCCACCTGTACTCAAGAGATGCCCATTGTGTCACATTSCCAGTAAATGAAACAAAAGGAAACTCTAGCATGCATACTTTGCCGCGTTTCGGTAGAACGCCTAAAACTGTTTGCTGATCTCGATCGGCCGTCACCAACCGCTGCGCCTCGGTGGCTTCAGTCATCGGCTCCGTCGTCGCGGCCTAGGAGTGAGTCTTGGACCGCGTGCCTGTGAGCGTTGTCATCCCCGCCTACAACGAGGCGATGCGCCTGCCCGGCTCGCTACCCCCGCTGATCTCGGTCATGCACAGGATCCCCGGTGCCGAGGTGATTGTGGTTGACGACGGCAGTACGGACGGCACCGCTGCGATCGCCGAGGAGTTGCTCGCGGATCTGCCCGGTGGTCGGGTCCTGCGGCTGCCGTGGAACTCGGGYAAGGGCGCCGCGGTCCGCATGGGGGTGTCGRCCGCGCACGGTGAGTCGATCGCCTTCCTGGACGCCGACGGCGCCTCCGACGTCAATGATCTTCCTCTGCTCCTCGCCGCGCTGGAGCACGCCGAAGTGGCGCTCGGATCGCGCCGGGTTGGGGCGGGTGCGGTCCGCAGCAGTGGCCGGCGGGTCGGCAGCTGGGCCTTCAACCAGATCACCCGGTCCCTGACCAGCCTGGACGTCGCCGACACCCAATGCGGGTTCAAGGCTTTCCGCGGCCCCGAGGCCAAGCTGCTGTTCAGCCTTGCGCGCTCCTCCGGATTTGGCTTCGACGTGGAGGTGCTCTCGATCGCCCGGTCGATCGGCTACCGGATCGCCGAGGTCCCGGTCCGATGGGCGGAGATACCCGGTGGCACGTTCCGGGTGACCCGGCACACCCCCGCGATGCTCGTCGACGTGATGCGCGCCCGGCGGTACCTGAACCGCTCCGCTCCCGGCCTCGTAGTGACGCGTCCCACGGTGCAGTCGCCCGCCGCCGCGGCAGCGCCGGTTCGTCCGGGCGACGGGGCGTCCCCCGCCGCGCAGGTCCGAGTCCCGCCTTCTGCCGTGAGCGTCCCGGCCCCCGCGGAACCGGTGACCGCCGGGCCGCCGCCCGCCGTCCTCACGGCGGCCGTGGGGGGCGTCGAGAAGCCCCTGCGCCTGCCCGCGGACCTGGGTGGTGTGACTCCGCTGCCTCGGAAGGCTGTATGAAGGTCCGGCGAACCGGACCCCATCCTTATCCTTTGGAGTAAGCGATCCCTTCCCCCGCCGCCGGCACCCCCACGACGGCGCAGGGCCTCGGCGCGCCGTCACCCGCCCCGGCCGTCGCAGCCCCGGCCGTCGCCGCGTCGCCGCGTCGCCGCGACACGCGGACGTCACGGCGGCCCCTGTTCGGCATGGCCGCCGGCTTTATGGTGCTCTTTCTGCTCCAGGCCCCCGGCAACCTGACCGCCGACACCAAGCTGGACGTCCCCCTTGACCCGTGGGGCTTCATGGGGCGGGCCACCCACCTGTGGAACTCCCTCGCCGAGTTCGGCTACCTGCCCAACCAGTACGTCGGCTACCTGTTCCCGATGGGACCGTTCTTCGGTGCCGGTGACCTGCTCGGGATACCCGCCTGGGTCACCCAGCGGCTGTGGATCGCGCTGCTCCTCACCGTCTCCGCCTGGGGGGTCGTGCGGCTGGCCGAGGCCCTGCGGCTCGGCGTACCGCGCACCCGGGTGCTGGCCGGACTCGCCTACACCCTGTCCCCGATGTTCCTCGGCAAGATCGGGGCGACTTCCGTGGCGCTCGCGGGCGCCGCCATGCTCCCGTGGATCACCCTGCCGCTCATCCTCGCGCTGCGTCCGGACGGCGCCTTCGGCGCCGACACCGGTACGGCCGCCACCACCAGTACCACGGCCGTCGATGATGTCGATGCCGCTGACGATCCCGCCCTGGACCCGGGCCGGCGGCTGTCCCCGCGACGGGCGGCTGCCCTGTCCGGACTCGCCATCCTGGGCACCGGCGGAATCAACGCGACGGTCACGCTGTGCGTCCTRCTCTGTCCGGCGGCGGTCCTTGTGTTCGCCGGCGGCACCCGCCGGGCCTGGGCGCTGCGGGCCTGGTGGGTCGTCGCCGTCATCCTCGCCTCGGCCTGGTGGCTGCTGGCGCTGATGGTGCAGGGCCGCTACGGGCTGAACTTCCTCGCGTTCACCGAGACCGCCCAGACGACCACGGCGACGACGTCGGTGGCGGAAGCCCTGCGCGGCGCGACGGACTGGCTGGCGTATGTCCAGTTACCCAGGCCCTGGCTGCCGGCCGCCACCGAGTACGTGTCCCGGCCGGTGCCTATCATCGGATCGGCAGCCGTGGCGGCGATCGGGCTGTGGGGGCTGTCCCGGGCCGATCTGCCCGCCCGCCGGTTCCTGCTGGTGACGTTGRCCGCCGGCACGGTCTCGGTGGCTGCGGCCTATCCGGGGCATCCGGGCAGCCCGCTGGCGGGCGTGGTGCGGKACCTGCTCGGTGACCAGCTGGGCTTTCTGCGCAACGTCTACAAGTTCCAGCCGGTGGTGCGCCTGCCGATAGYCCTGGGGATCGCGCACGCCCTGACGGTCCGACCTGTCAGTCTCACCGCCCGTGTGCGGAGATGGACGACCCGCGGGGCTTCCCGCCGGCACGGCAGGACCGCGGACATGATCGTGACCGTCGCGGTGAACGTCCCCGTCGTGCTGACCGTGGCCGCGCTGGTCTGCGGCATGACGCCAGCGCTCGCCGGCAGGGCGCTGCAGCCCCGGCCGTTCGCCCGGGTKCCCGACTACTGGGTGGCCGCCGCGGACTGGCTGGCCGCCCATCCCCAGGACGGCCGGGCACTGGTGCTGCCCGGCTCGCCGTTCGCCGAGTACGAGTGGGGCCGGCCGCTCGACGAGCCGCTGCAGTGGCTGGCCCGCACGCCGTGGGGGGTCCGCGGCCTGATCCCGCTCGGTGGCACGGGCGTGACCCGGCTGATGGACGGCATCGAGCACCAGCTCGCCACCGGGTCCGCCGCGGGCCTCGCCCCGGCGCTGGCCCGGGCCGGGATCGGCCAGATCCTGCTCCGCAACGACCTGGAACAGAAGAACTGGGACGTCCCCCCGTCCACCGACGAGCTCCACCGGGCGTTGCGTTCCTCCGGTCTCACCCTGACCGCCGCGTTCGGCCCGCAGGTGCCGGCGCGCGCCTCGGCGAAGGAGAGGCTCGTCCCGGAGCTGCGTAACCCGACCGCGCGGGTACCCGCGCTGGAGGTCTGGACCGTCCCGGGCGGCGCGAAGCTTGTCGGCTCCTACCCGGCGGACACCGCCGTCGTCGTCTCCGGCGGCCCCGAGGCGACGGTGCAGCTCGCCGGGCAGGGCCTGCTGAGCAGCGACCGGGCCGCCGTGCTCGCCGCGGACCTCGCCGCGGATCGCACCGATCCGTCCGCCGCCGTGGCGTCTTCGACGAGCCCGGCGGCGATCAAGGTTGCGCCGGGGGAGGTGATCGGCCCGACGACCGCCTGGGTCGACACGGACACCCTGACCCGGCGCGACAGCACCTTCGGACTCGTCCACGACGCCGCTTCGTACCTCCTCGGGCCCACCGGCACCGCGGTCGGCAAGACGGGGGAGCCCCACCAGTGGGCCGAGGCCGACGTCGCCGGCCACCAGACGGTCGCGGGCTACGTCGGCGGCATGTCCGTCACCGCGTCCTCCTACGGCTACGACCTACTCGCCGCGCCGGACCTCGCGCCACCGGCGGCCGTCGACGGCTTCGCCGCGACCGCGTGGACGGCACAGCGCACGAAGGGCACGACGTCGGCCGGGCAGTGGATCCAGCTCGATGCCGGCCGGCGGATGACCGTGCCCTACCTCGACGTGCGGCTGCTGTCCGAGGGTTCGTGGCGGCCGGCCGTCGAGGCGCTGCGGGTGTCCAGCGAGGCGGGCTCGGTGGTCACCGAGGTGCGTCCGGTGGAGGACATCCAGCGCCTCGCCGTCCCAGCGGGGCCGAGCCGCTGGTACCGCATCACGTTCGCGCGGGTCGGCCAGGAGACCGACGACACCCTCGGCGCCGGTATTCGGGAGATCACCATCCCCGGGGTCACCTTCCGCCACTACGCGCAGCTCCCCACCGACGTGGCCCGGCGCTTCGCCGCGCCGGACGGGGGGCTGGTCGCCTTCTCGATGGCCCGGGAGCGGGTCGACCCGGCGCAGCCGTTCGGCGGCTCGGAGGAGCTGGCGCTGTCCCGGCGCTTCGAGGTGCCCCGGGACATGACCTTCACGATGAGCGGCTCGGCGAGCTTCATCCCCCCGCCGCGGGGGACACCCCCAGCGGGTGACACTCCGTTGCTGGTCGACTGCGGCCAGGGCCCCACCCTGGTCGTCGACGGGACCCGTTACCCCCTGCGGATCTCCGGCCGGGACAGCGACGTCACCTCGGTGCGGCCGGTGCGGGTGTCGCTGTGCACCGACGGCGGCACGCTGCGGCTCTCGGCGGGGCCGCACCTGCTCGGCGTCGACCAGGGAGCGACCTCCATCCTCGTCGACGCGATCGCGCTGGTCGGATCGGGCGCCCAGGTGAGCGCGGCCACGCCGCGGGCGACGACGGTGCACGAGTGGACAGCGGAGCACCGGACGGTCCAGATCGGCGCCGGTGACCGCGCCTTCCTCGCCGTCCGGGAGAACGCCAACTCCTCGTGGACGGCGAAGCTGAACGGCGTGGCGTTGACCCCGCTGCGCCTCGACGGCTGGCAGCAGGGCTGGATCGTCCCGGCCGRCACCGGCGGCACGATCGTCATCGACAACGCGCCCGGTGCGGAATACCGCCGCAACCTCGTGGTGGGGCTGTTGCTGGTCGTGGTGCTGGTCGTGCTCGCCGTGCTGCCCGCCCGGTTCCGGCTACGGCCACGATCCGACGAGAACGGCTATCCGGCGCTGCTGAGGCCGCGCCGGCTGGGCCGGCTGGGCCGGGCGACGGTGTCCCCGCCGGTGGCCGGTGTGGGGTGGACGGTGCTCGCCATGCTGGCGGTGGCGCTGGTGGCGGGCCCGGTGGCGCTGGCCGTACCGGTGTTCGTCCTGGTCGGTCGGCGCTGGCCCGCGGCGGGGGGCCGCTGCGCCGCGGTCGCCATGATTGGCGCGGGAATCGGGGTGGCGGCGCAGCCCGGCAGCCAGCCCGGATCCGGGCAGGGGGCGTTCGGGCCGCTGGTCCAGGTGTTCGGCGCCTTGGCCTTGGCGGCGGTGCTGGCCGCGTTGGCCGGGCGGGCCTGGGACCGTCCCGCCGGCTCGGGCGCCGGCGCCCACTTCGGCGCCCGAGCCGGGTCCGATGTCGGGCATAGGACTCGCAATCCCTATACCGACAGCAAGGGACTCGGTTAGCGTTTTCGTGGCGCCGATTGTTCGGACGTCGTCCACCGTCTGTTCCTGAGGGAGACATCCGGTCATGATCACAGCCAGGCGTGCCGTGCGTGGAGTCCGCGTGGATGCTCTACGGCCGATCGGGGCCTCGCGCCCGGCCTGGGCCGATGCGGTGGGCGGGGATGGCGGCGTCGGCGGCACGCCGTCGGTCCTGGGCGACGGGGAGTTGGTGGAGCAGCTGGCGCGGGCGATCCACGACCGCTATCTGGAGCATGAGCTCGGTAAACGGCACGCGGCCGGATCGRGGCCCGGACTGYGGCCCTGGGCGGAGCTCTCCGAGGCGCTGCGGGAAGCCAACCGTGATCAGGCGGTTCATTACGAGACGGTGCTGCGTAACCGTGGCTGGGTGTGCACACCGGCCGAGCAGGACGTCGATCCGGCTGTCGATCCGTTTTCGCTGTCCGCCGCCGAGGTCGAGGAGCTCGCCCGGGCCGAGCACGACCGGTGGCGGCAGCACAAGGAGCGGCAGGGTTACTCCTACGGTCCGGTGCGCGAGGACCTCGGCCCGGACAAGCGTCACCCGTCGATGGTGGACTGGGAGGAGCTGACCGAAGAGGACCGTGATCGGGACCGCGACGCGATCCGGAACATGCCGGCCGTTCTGGCCCGGGCCGATCTGTGCATCACCCGGCGACCCGCGGCCGAGGCGGCTATCCGGTGAGCGGCTGACGGCCGCGACGATCGTCGGCGCATTGCCGCTGTCCGCCGATGACCCCGAAGACCTCCGCAGCCTGAGCGCACCGGTCACCTTATTTTCGTGTCAGCCCCCTGGGTACCGTCCCGATCAACGGTCACCTGGTTTTCCCGCTAGCTCCGTGGAAAGCATGTTCGAGGCTGCTCGTCGCGCTCCGGCCTTCGCCTGATCGCCCCGGTTGTCGGTCGGGATCGGACCGGGACCCGGATCCGGGGGAGATGCCGCCAGGTCACGGCTGGCCGCGAACAGCAGGTCCTCGCCGGTCGCCGGGCGTAGCCGCAGGTCGGCGAGCGCGCCGACCCCGACTCCGGCCCGGGTCAGGGCGGTGCGTGCGGCGGCGGGGCCGGCGCCGTAGAGGAGCGCGATCATCTCCGGGCCGGTCGGATCCGGCCGGTACACCAGGTCCGTGCGGCGCAACGCCGGGCGGGAGGTGCCGACCGGCAGGGTGAAACGGGCGTGCGTGAGGTCATCGTCCCGGCGCCGGCGCTCCAGGCCCCGATCCGGTCCCCGACCCCGCTGCGGCGCGCGGCCTTGTTCTCCTRCTTCGGCCCGCTTCGCCGCCGGGTCGGCCAGTCGGTCGATCTCGGCGGTGACCACCCGGGCCAGCAGTTCGGCGCTGGCGTCCCAGGTGAACCCGGCCGCCCAGGCGCGGGCCGCCGCGCGCAGCTCGGCCGCCGCGGGCGGCTCGGCCAGTAGCCTTAGCGCCGCGTCGAGGGTCTTCTCCAGCGGCTCGCCCTCGTCGACCAGCCATCCCGTAGTCCCGTCCCGGACCGCGTCGCGCAGCCCCGGGACCCGGAACGCCACCGCGGGCACCCCGAGGGCAGCGGCCTCCAGGACCGACAGCCCCCAGCCCTCACCATGCGAGGGGTTGACTGTCAGCCAGGCCGAGGAAAGCAGCCGGTCGCGGGTGGCGGCATCGGTGTAGCCGTGCCAGCGCACGGCGTCACCGTCCCGGTCGGTCGTGCCTCCCGAGCCCGGAGCCGCCCCCGGGTCGGTAGTGGTCACCGCACCGGTAGTGGTCAGCCCGAGGGCGACCGCGCGGGCGGTCAGCCGTTCGCGGTCCGGGCCGTCGCCGACGATGTGGACGGTGAGCCCGGGATGCGCCCCGACCAGCGCGGGCAGCGCGTCGAGGAGCAGGTGGAGCCGCTTGTGCGGCACGAGCCGGCCGACGCACACGATGGTGGGTGCCGTCGCGGGGCCGCCATCCGAGCCTGCGGGCCCACCGCCAGCCGGGCCCGTGAACGTAGTGGCCCCGGCGGCCGAGGTGGCCCCGGCGGCCCCGGCGGCCGAGGTGGTCACCCCGTTGGGGACCAGGAAGCGCGGGCCGGGCAGGCCGAGGATGTCACGGGCCTCGGCGCGGGTCGAGGGGGAGACGACCACCACCGGCCGGCGCCGGTAGACCCACCGGCTGCCCGGCGCCTCCAGCAGTTGCCCCACCCGGGCGACCGGCCCGGGGAAGTACAACGGAAACTGTTTCTGATGAACGTGGTGGAGCACCTGCACGACGGGGGTGCTCGCCGGCAGCACCAGGGGGCTGAAGAACGGGATCCCGTTCTGGCAGTCGACGACGGCGTCGACGCGGTGCCCGGCCCGGCCCAGGCTGGCCAGCCGGGCGAGCACCGATGGATAGACGCCGAAGGTACCGCCCCCGCGGCGCACCTCGACGCCGCCAACGGACTCGGCGACGGGCGGACCAGGGCGTTCACCTTCCGTGGCCCGCGAGGTCAGCAGGGTGACCCGGGCACCGGCCGCGGCGAACCGCTCGGCGATCGACTGGCAGAACAACTCCGCCCCGCCGGCCTGCGGATGCTCCCGGTCCCGCCAGTTGAGGAACACCACGTGCCGGCCGGCGAGGGTGGGCAGGTACCGGCGCTCCCGGGACCCTCYGAGGTGTGTCGATCCTCCCGGGGGCGTCACGCTGGGACTTCCCGTCACCGGTGGCATTCCTTCCATTTCGTTCCGCTCGCCAGGGCTTACCATGTTCGTCTGCAAGGTTYGCCTGCAACCTACCGATGTCGGAAAATCGTCGACCACCTACCATGGCCGGTGTTCCGCTGTGGGTGATTTCGACGTGTCCCGTTCCCGGTGGGGAGACTGATGGCGAAGCCCTCGCGTGAGGCTGTGACGGGCCTGCTGGCCGGTCCGGCAGCACTGGCCGTCGCCGGCATGCTCGTCAACGGGTGCAACCTGCTGATGAACCTGATCGTCGCCCGGTCGCTGGACCCGGACTCCTACGGCGCCGTGTCGGTGCAGGTCAGCATCTTCCTGATCCTCTCGGTCGCGGGTAACGCGCTGCTGATCGCCGTGGTGCAGCACGAGACGTCCGGCCCGGGGGGCACCCGGCGCGAGCAGTGGTCCTGGATCCGGCGGCTGCGGGGCGCCTGCGGCGTCGGCATCGCGATCTCCGCGATCGTCGCGGTGGTGCTGTGCCGGCCGGTGGCCGCGCTGATGTCCTATCCGCATCCGCTCGCGATCGCCGAGGCGACCATCGGTGCCGCGCTGTGGACGCTGCTGTGCGTCGAACGCGGCCTGCTGCAGGCCAGGGGGGCCTATCCGCGTCTCGCCGTCAACTTCGTGGTCGAGGGCTTCGTCCGGATCGGCCTGGTGATCGTGCTCGTGCTGGGCGGGCTCGGGGTGAACGGCGCGGGCCTGGGCATCGTGCTCGGCGTCGTCGTCGGCGCCGAGCACGCCCGGTGGGCCGTCACGCGCACCCCGCGGCTGCCGCGCCCGCCCGCGTCCCAGCGCGGGGCGCCCGTGTCCCAGCGCGGGGCGCCCGTGCTGCCTGACGACGGCACACCGCCGGCCACCGGGCCGATTCCGCTGCCGATCCCGGCGCCACGCGCCAGCGCCCGGCAGAGCGTCATTGCCGACACCACCGTCGCCCTCGGCGCGCTGATCCCCCTCGCCCTGCTGCAGAACATGGACGTCGTCATCGTCGGCTGGCTGGGCTCCTCCGGGGTCGGCGGCTACGCGGCGATCTCGACGGCCTGCAAGGTACCGGTCTTCATCGGGCTGGCGGTCGCGAACTTCCTGCTGCCCGAGGCGGCACGACGGCGCAAGGAGGGACGCCCCGCCGGGGGCACGTTGGTCGTGGCGCTGGTCTTCGTCGTCGCTCCCGGGCTCTTCCTTGCCGGGCTCGGTCTGTTCGCGGCGAAGTGGTTGATCGGACTCGTCTTCGGGGCGCATCTCACCGCCGCCGCCTCCGCGCTGTCGGTGCTCGCGCTGAGCATGACCCTGCTGGCCGTCACCCTGATGTTCACCACGTACCTGCTCGGCGCCGGGGTGCGCCGGGTCGTCGGCGTGCTCGCCGTCGCCACGGTGGCGACGGCTGGGGCGCTTGTCTCGGCCGGCGGCGGATCGATGGCCACGGCCACCGCCGCGCTCGCCGCCGAGTCGGTGACCGCACTCGCGGTCGGCCTGCTCGTGGTCCAGCTGCATCACGCCGACCGCCGGGTGGCGCGGGTCGCCGAGACGCACCGGCGGCCGGCGGGGGATATGGGGCTACCCAACCCCCAACCCGGCGAGGGGGTCCCGGCCCGGGTGTGAGGAGCTCCTCTGCCCGACGAGTCCCAGCCCACCCCGCGCGGAGAGGCCACCGCTGATGCCAGCCCAGACCCGTCCGAACGCGGACGGCGGTGAGCCCGGTTCTCCCGTTTCTCCCGGGTCGTCGGGGTCGGTGCGTTCGCCGCTCGCCGTCACTCGCCGCCGCCTGCTTGCGACGGCCGTGGGCCTCGGCGCGACATCCGCCGGTGCCCTCGTCGCCGCGCGCCTGCTCTCCTCGTCCTCGGGTCCGACATCCTCCGGTGACCTGCCGCTGAGCCGACCCTCGGCACCAGTCGGCGGGGTCACCGTGGGGCCGTCGATGCCGGCCGGGGCGGTGGCGGGCCTGCCCGGGAATCTGCTGACCATTTACGGCGCACCCGGCACCTTCGGAAACCTCGACGACCGGTCGGCCATCGAGATTGCCGGGGTGCCGGGCTGGGGCTTCGGCCCCGGTCAGGCCGCCTTTCTGTCCGCGGTCGCCGCGGACGGCACCGTCTTCCTCGCGACGACTCCGTTCACCGACGACCAGGCGAAACTGACCGGCACGGGCATGGAGATAGAGATCTTCGAGCCGGCCGCCGAACGGTTCACCCGCCTGGTGATCCCCTCAACGAAGGGCCGGACAAGCCTGCCCCGGGCCGACCCGAACTACCATGGTGTGGGCGGCGGGGACATCTCGGACGTGATCGTCGTGCCCGGTCCGGACGGCACCGAGCGGGTGGTCTTCGTCTCGCTGATGCCCTTCTTCGGCTGGAACACCTCCATCGATGGCGAGTTGCCGAGCATCGGTCAGCTCCGGCGGGATTCCCCGGGCGGACGGTGGGCCTACGACCGGACGGCGTCCAGGACGGCGGCCCAGCTCGCCGGGACCGCCCCGCCGYACGTGGCGGCGCTGGCCTTCCCGGTGCTCGCGCCGCTGGAGCCGCGCTCACCGCGCGGGCCGTCCTCGATCGCCCGGCTGCCCCGCAGCGGGCACCTGGTCATCGCCCAGTACCTGGGGACCGGGGTCGGCGGCACCGACAACGGCGCCCTGCTCGTCGTCGACCTTGCCGGCCGGGTGCGGGCGCACTGGCAGTACCCGCAGGTCCGCCCKCTGGGCCTCGAACTGGTCGTGAACCCGCGGGAGGTCGTCGCCGATCCCACCAGCGAACCCGATGACGAACGGTTCGTGCTGATCAGCGACGTGCGCGGGCTGGACTTCCGGGCCCAGCCCTTCCCCGTGCAGGAGTTCTCCTACTCGGCGTCGCGGGGCACCATCAGCCCGAAGAGCACGGCGGTGCGCGCCGTTCAGGACGGCTCCCGGATGGAGTCGGCCGTGTTCGGCGCGGACGGCACCCTGTATGTGGCCCGCACCAAGGCCGACGGGCTGCGGGCGGAGACCCTCGCCGTCTACCCGAAGATCGATGGGGAGCGCGGCCTGGTGACCCGGGCCCCCGCCACGGGCAACTGGCCGGTCGACACCTGGGGCATCGCCAACCGCCCCGACTACCTGGTCGCGGGCACCGACCGGGGTGGGCTGGTGCGCAGCATCACCCTCGATCCGGCCACCGGCGCGGTGCTGCTCGCCGGGCTCGACGGCCTGGTGCAGGTCGTGCGGCCGGCGGGGCGCGGCACGCGGATGACCTTCCGCACCGACCGGCCGATCGACGTGGGGCTGAGCAGGCTGCGGGGCCCCGCGACCCGGTATGTCGGGGTGCGCCGCGGCGCGGTCGACGCCCGCCGTCGCAGCCTGTGGCTCCCGGTGAACCAGCTGCTGCTCGACGGCCTGCCCTGGCCGTACCCCCCGTTCAAGCTCGATCAGTGGTTGCTGCGCGTCAACCTGGATGTGCTGCTCGGTGACGGGTAGGTGACGGGCGGCCAGCGGGGGCCAGCGGGGGCCAGCGGCGTTCGGCGGGGCCTGCGGCGGCCGGCGATGCTTAGCCCCCGCCGGCGGCGGCGTGTAGCGGCAGCGCGAGCAGGTAGGGGTCGACGTGGGTGCCGAGGAAGCCGAGATGGCGGTAGAACGCCCGGCCGGGTTGCCGTATCGCGTGGGCGAGCAGGAGCGGCACTCCGACCATGCGATGGACGGTCAGCGACCGCATCACGGCGTCCCGCACGAGTTGGGCGCCGAGCCCGCGGCCCTGGTACCGGACATCGACCGCGAGCCGCCCCACGAACATCGCCGGAACGGGTTCGGTGGACCGGCGCGACCACCGGCGTGAACCGGGGATCCGTTCCAGGGCCGCGGTGGCCAGGCAGTAGTAGCCGGCGATCCGGGTACCGTCGACGATCACGAACGTGTTTGTCGTCCGGTCCTGCTGGTGTTCGAGGGCGTGGTGGCGCAGCCAGCCGTCGAGCAGGTCGTCACCGCTGTTGAAGGTGAGCCGGTCCGGGCCCTCGGACAGGGCCGCGGGCTTGGCGAGGGGCACTGCGTAGGATCCTTTCTTGGGGCCGCGTCGGACCGCGTCGGGATCGCCGGTCGACTGGTCGGCCGATCGGGAGGCGGGMAGAGGTGGCGGGGTACTCCGGCTACTCCTGCTGCTCCGAGCCCKGTTCCTCGTCGAGGAGCCGGCGCAGCCGGGGGGAGTCCGGCGGCGGCGCGTCGAGCAGCGCCTCGAGCTTGCTCCAGTCGGCATCCGGGACGCGGAACAGGCGGCGGTCGGCGAGAACCTCTCGCGCGTATCGCTTCATGGCCTCGGCGGCGAAGTCCTCAAGGGACAGGCCCTCACCCTCCGCGGCCGAGCGGATGATCTCGGCTTCATCCTCGGGTAGYCGTACCGCGAGTCTGTCGTCCCTGGCGGTGCTCATGCTGGCAGTCTGCCCTCCGGGTCTTCGGACCCGTTTCCCCGGGTCTCGCTCGCCGACGTGGGTACCACATCCATCGCGGCCGTGTCGCCCGGATACTCGAAGGCCKGCCGGAGCGCGGATCCGGTCGGGTGCCCGGCATCTCTTCGTACCAGATCTTCGTACCAGAGAGGTCCTACGCCCGTGGTGCTTTCGCCTGTCCCCACCRTCCCGCTCGCGCACGGTGCCCGGATGCCCAGGCTCGGGCTCGGAACCTGGCCGCTGAACGACCGGGAGGTCCAGGGGGTGGTGGAACAGGCGCTCGGGCTGGGCTACCGATTGATTGACACCGCGCACAACTACGGCAACGAGAAGGGAGTGGGCGCCGGACTACGCGCCGCCGGCGTGCCCCGCGAGGAGCTGTTCGTCACCACGARGTTCAACAAACGCTCGCACAGCGTCCGCGGCGTGYGCAGGGCCGCCGTGGAGAGTACCCGCCGGATGGGGCTGGACTACCTCGATCTGCTCCTCATCCACTGGCCGAACCCGTGGCGGGATCGGTAMGTCGAGGCCTGGAAGGGGCTCGTCGAGCTGTTGAAGGACGGCCAGGTGCGCGCGATCGGGGTGTCGAACTTCAAGACGACCCACCTCGACCGGCTGCTGGCCCAGACCGGTGTCGCGSCGGACGTGAACCAGATCCAGCTCGATCCCCGACTCGGCCGGTCCGCGATCCGCGCCTACCACGCGGAGCAGGGGATCGTGACGGAGGCGTGGAGCCCGCTGGGCGCCGGCACCGGGCTGCTCGACGAACCCGTGATCACGCGGATCGCCGCCGCGCACGAGCGCACCCCCGCGCAGGTCGCCCTGCGCTGGCACATCGAGCTGGGCATCGTGGTGGTGCCGAAGTCGRCCAGCCCCAGGCGCATGGCAGAGAACATCGACGTCTTCGACTTCACGCTTTCCGCTGAGGAGATTGCCGCGATCTCCGGACTGGACCGGGGCGCCGCGGGGGAGGCGGACGCCCTCGACTCCGACGTGTTCGGGCACTGAGCTCCGGGAGTTCGGGGTCCCTGGGAGCTCGGGGCAATCCTCTCGTTTCGTATCATTCATGATACGTACGATGTAAGCCTGCCACGTCTTCACCGGAGGGCGTCGCCCGTAGGGGCTCGGAGCGGTCCGGCAGCCTTGGTGGAGGAATCGTGGGGCGAAAGGCGGCGCCGTCCGCTCCGGGCGGGCACTACCACCACCTGGACGCGTTGCGCGCCGTCTTCATGCTGGGCGGCGTCTTCGTGCATGCCTCGACGCTCGGTGACGACCCGTTCTTCCACGGGATCGCCTACGCCTCCGGCCTCTTCCGGATGGCGGACTTCTTCCTGATCTCCRGGTTCCTCTCCGCGATGCTCGTCGGGAAGTATGGGCCGTCGCGCACCGTGCATCGCAGGCTCGCCAGCGTGGGAATCCCATTCCTGTGCACCCTGGTCCTGTTCAATCMCACCGCGCTCTGGTTGAGCTACAACTTCCACAACCCGGACGTCTCGTTCCTGGACTTCCTGCGTGGAAACATCGTCCCCGAGCCGGTGGGCGAGCTGCGCTGGCCTCTGCAGCTGTGGTTCCTCATGGTGCTGCTCGCCTACGCGCTGTGCACCCCGGCGGCCGTGAGCGTCATATCCCGCCTTGTGGCCAGCTCCCTCTACCGGCGGGCCACCACCGGTCGGCTGCGCGTCATGGCCACGATCATCTCACTCGTCATCGTGACCACCATCCTCATCCGCGGCGGGTACCGGGCCGCGGTGACTCCCGTCATCGGTTCCGATCCCCTCGACCTCCCGGTCGAGGAGACGCTGGACTTCCTGCCGTTCTTCCTCCTCGGCGTGCTCCTCTACCTGGATCGGCGGYGAATCCTGCCGTCCTTTCAGCGGCCCGCGCCGATCCTGCTCGCCGTGGCYGGCGTCCTGCTGCTGGCGGCCAATCAGGACTGGGGTGGAGTGCTGACCTCATCCACCGGTCTGGTGCTCAGCAGGACCCTCTTCACCATCGCGATCACCGCCACGCTCTTCGCCCTTGCCAGCCGGCTCGTCCCCGGTCCGCGGCCCGCCGTCCGCTACCTCTCCGACGCCTCCTACACGGTCTACCTCTTCCACTATTTCTGGATCTACGCCATCGCGACGCTGCTCTCGCTGGACCCGAGCCTCCGCTGGCCGCAGATGCTCCTGGTCACCGCCCTCACCTTCGGCGTGACCCTGGCCATCCACCATTTCGTCATCTTGCGGTCACCCTTCCTCCGCAAGATCTTCAACGGGAAATTCCCGGTCGACGGCCGCCGCGGCACCGGCCGGCCCGCGGCCGGGCCCCTGACCACAGCGGYCGGCACGGCGGACTCCGAGCTGACCCAGCCGCTGCGCTGGCTTCCCCGGGCCGAACAGCTCGACCCGGAACGGACCCAGCACCTGCGCTGGGCTCCCTGACGCAACCTTCCTTTATAACGCTCCCTTATAACGTTTCCTTATGAGGTCATGTCCCGGCGCCAGAAGAGGACGACGGCGACCAGCACCATCGCGGTGCAGTAGACCAGCCCGCGCAGCAGCGCGTCGGCGTAGGGCGTGGCGACGGCGAAGCCACCGGTGGCGATCGCCTCCATCAGCTGCACCGGCAGCCAGGCCCGGGCGGGACCGTAGATGCGCGTGACCAGCATCTCCACCGGCAGCGCGTAGGCGACCGCGACCGCGATCGCCGCGGCAGGCGCGCRGAAGACGATCGCGGCCAGGGCGCCGAGCGCGGCGTAGCCGAGCGATCCGGCGCACAGGTTGACAAAGCTCTTGCTCAGTTCGGCCAGCCCCGCCGCGCTGCTCCAGGCGGCCGTCGACACCCCCTTCAGCGGCGCGAGCGCGAAGGACAGGGCGACCGAAACCACGGTCGCCACGGCGATGACGAGGACCACGAACGCCGCCAGAGCCAGCAGTTTGCCGGCGAGAAGCCGGAGCCGGTGCGGCTGGGCGACGAGCTGGTTGCGCAGGGCCCCGTGCGCATGGTCGCCTGCGAGCGACGCGGCGACGACGGACAGGGCCACCACGCCGAGCAGGATGCTGACCGCCTGCACCCCCTGCGCGACGCCGTTCGCGGCGGACAGCCCGCTGGCCGTGACGGGGTCGCCATCGAAGTCGTTGTGCCCCACCGAGACGAAGGTCAGAACGGTGCCGAGCAGGGCCGAGGCGATGACCGCCCCCAGCGTCCCGAGCAGGAACCGGGTCCGCAACAGCGGCACCCATTCGGCGCGGAAAGCCGTGATCATGTGGCACCTCCACGGCTCTGGGCCGGGTCGAGCCCGGCTCCCACGGCGGGCACACTGCCGTCCGGGGTGCGACCGAAACGGACGAGGTCGCCGTCGATTTCGCCGGTGACGCGCAGGAAGGTCTCCTCCAGGTTCGGCCGATGGGTGCGCAGCGAGCGCAGGGTGATGCCGGCGCGCATCGCCAGTCGGTTGAGGTCCGCGGCCACTCCCTCGCGGGCGTGGGCGGTCACCACCGGATGGCGTTCGCCGACTCCCGCGTCGCACGACGGCCCGGGGCAGAGGTCGATCTCGACCCGAAGGCCGGTCTYACCGAGGAGCCCGGCCAGGCGGCGGGCGTCGTCGTCCCGCTCGGGCACCATGAGGATCCGGGGATCCTCGGCGGAGAGCAGGTCGGTGACGTGCCCCTGGAACAGCATCCGCCCGCCATTGATCATCACCAGATGATCGCAGATCTGCTCGACCTCGGTCAGTAGATGGCTCGACATGAAGACCGTCATGCCGCTGCTGGCCAGCTGACCCAGCAGCGCGCGGATCTCCCGGATGCCCGCCGGGTCGAGGCCGTTCGTCGGCTCGTCCAGGATGAGCAGGCTGGGATCGGGCAGCAGAGCGGCGGCGATGCCCAGGCGCTGCTTCATCCCGAGGGAGTAGGCGGTGAACCGGTCGTCGGCTCGCTCGGTCAGGCCCACCTGTGCGAGGACTTCCCCGACCCGCCGCGCGCGATCGGCGCGGCGCCGCCCGCCGATCCCACGCAGCAGGGCGAGCTGGTCCAGATTGCGCCGGCCGGACAGCCCGGGATGGAACGTCGGGCCCTCGATCATCGCCCCGACCCGGCCCAGGTAGCGGGCCGGATGGGAGATCGACGCGCCCAGCACGTACCCCTGGCCCGCCGTGGGGCGGATCAACCCCAGCAGCATGCGCAGCGTGCTGGACTTCCCGGCCCCGTTCGGGCCGACGAAACCGGACAGCGTCCCGCGCGGCACCTGGAGGTCGAGATGGTCCACCGCCACCCGGTCGCCGTACCGCTTGCCGAGCCCGTGGGTCCAGATTGCCGCCTCGGTCGGGCCCTCGGGCGATCGCCCGRCCAGCCGCGGGGGCCGCGCCGCGCCGCGGGGGCGACCAGCCACGTTCGATGCGTGCGTCGGTTCGGTGACCGAACCCGAAGTCATCGTCTGACAGCCTCCCAGATCATGCGTTCAACTCCCGAGATCGGTCGATCCGTTACCCTCCACCGTGACTCCGTCATCCACCGTGCTCTATGGGAGTCGTGCCCGCGGAGGCCGTCGTGGTCGACCACATGCGCGGCCGCTGGCGGGGTCGGCACCAGCACGGAGGCTGACCGAACTCCCGCGCCGACCGGCGGTACGCACTGGGCGCCGTCGGCACCGGGCGCCGCAGTGGCCGGGCCAGTCCCCGGCTCGGGATCCGCCGAGCTCAGCAGGCCTAACGAGCGGACCACGGGCACCGTTCCAGCTCCCGGCACTCCGGAGCGCTCGGTGCCGTGGGAACCCGGAGGTTTCCGCCTCGTCCGAAAGAGTGACGACGTATCGTCATTTTCGCTCATTTCCGACATGTCATCAAACGATCATTGGCGAAAGTCCGGGGCCAGGGCAGGTCCGCGTCGTCGCCGAGGTTTGCGATCATCCGGCGCGGCACAGTCAGTGCGGCGCTCATCGTTCCAGCCGCGAGATGGGGTAGCTGTCGTACGAGCCCCCCGGGGGACCCCACACGTCACCCGACACAACCGGCGCCCGACGGCTGGACGACAATCTTCACATGGGTGAGACGGCTGGCCTTCGGCGTGGCATCCGGGTGCTGACGCTGCTCGCCAGCATCTCGATCATCGTGATGCTGGTGTTGGCCGTGGTCTCCGCCCTGCGGTCACGTCATGCCGCGACGGAGCGGAGCAGGCATCTGGACCCGGCTGCGACCACCACCGCGATGCTCCTGGCCGACTTTGTCGACCAGGAGAATGCTCTGCGTGGCTACATCATCACCCGGGACCGGGGTTTCCTGGTCCCCTACAACGAGTCCGCCAGGTCCATCCCGGTCCTGACGGCACGGCTGGACGCATTGCTGGCCGACTTCCCTGCGCTGCGCGCACAGCACGGGGAAGTCGGCCAGGCGTACCGGGACTGGCGTCGCGAGGTTGTCCGGCCGGAACTGGTCGCGATGGCGAGAGGAGACACCGCCACCGCCCAGGATATCGTGCGCACCAAAGCGCGCCAGGACTTCGACCTGCTGCGCCGCGAGGTCGCGGAGCTCGCCGCGGCGATCGACCGTGAGCAGGTCGAGGCGTCCGGGCGGGTGGAGAGTGCCTCCGTGCTGCTGCTGAGCTCGCTGGCCAGCGCGATGTTTGTCATCCTCGGCTTCCTGCTGACCATTATGATCATCTCGCGGCGATGGCTGCTCCGCCCGATCGGAGCGTTKCAGCGATCCGTCAACGCGGTGGCCGCCGGTCGCTACGACACCCGGATCCCCTCCGTCGGCCCCAAGGAGATCGTGGAGCTGGCCGCCGACGTCGAGACGATGCGCGCCCAGCTGGTGCGGCTCGTCCGCCAGAACGAGCGGTCGTGGGAGGCCCTGGCCCAGCAGGGACCCGCCGTGATCGCACTGCGGGACGCGCTCACGCCCTCGCTCCTGCGGGCCCGCGGCCTGGTCCTGCACGGCCGGGTCGATCCGGCCGAGGGCGAACTTGCCGGGGACTGGTACGACGCCTTCGAGCTGCCCGACGGGCGGGTCGCCGTCGTGGTCGGTGACGTCTCCGGTCATGGAGCCGCGGCCGGGGTCTTCGCGTTGCGGCTCAAGCAACTGCTCGACGCGGCTCTGTCGACGGAGATCGATCCCGGTCGGGCCCTGGAGTGGACGGTGGACAACCTCGGCGAGATCGAGGAGATGTTCGCGACCGCGATCATTGCCGTCGTCGACCCGCGGACCGGGGACCTGTACTACGTCAACGCCGGTCATCCCGACGCGCTCCTGCTGCGCCGGGCGGTGCCCGGGAACTCCGGGAACATGGCGTCGGCGGGCGAGTCGCCCGTGGGCGAGGTGTGGGTGGGTGAGCTGCCCACAGGCAAGGTACCTGCGGACGCGGTGCTTCCCGACGAGGCATCCTCACCCCAGGTACCCGCTCCGACCGCTCACCTGGTCGGACCCCGCGATCCCGCCCGGCCGGGATGCGGCCCCGGTGACGGGGCGGGCGGATCCGTCATGGCGGCTGCTGTTGGATCCGCGCAGGCCGTCGGATCCGCGCAGGCCGTCGGATCGGCCTGCGGGCCGGGGGATGGGGCGAACGGTGCCGGCCCCGGGTCCGGTCGGGTGCCGGGAGCCGGTTCCATCGTCGGTTCCCGGCTGGGAACGGCGCAGGTCGTTCGGCTGCCTCCGACGGGCCCGTTGATGTCGAGCCTGCTCGCGGAGCCCGGGGCGTGGGGAATCCAGACGCTGCGGCTCGAACCGGGCGACGTGCTCTTCGCCTACACCGACGGACTGGTGGAGGCACGTGACGAGGCCGGGCGGCAGTTCGGGCTGCACCGGCTGATCGCCGAGATCCTGCGCGATCCCACGCGCACGCCGGTGGCGCTGCTCGACGACGCCTTCGACGCGGTTCGCCGGTACGCGCCCGGACGGCAGGGCGACGACCGTACGGCGATCATCCTCGCCCGTACCGCCCAGCGTGGCTCCACGATCGCGCCCGGAGAGTCATAGYGGCGACATCGGCGTGGTTGCCGRCCATTTCGGGTAGAAGACGCCCATGAACGACGAGTCCGGCCTGGACCGGCCCACCCGCTCGACCCGGTCTCCGCGATCTTTGCGGTCTCCGTCGTCCCGGCTCAGCCCACTGCGGTTGATCGCCGTCGTCGCCGTCGTCGTGCTCGTCCTCGCCGGCATCGCCCTGGTGGCGGGATGGCGGCCGAGCCTGCCGAACCTGTTCGAGGAGAGGACGGTCGACCGCAGTTCCCCGGCGGTGCTGCGTTCCCTGGAAGAGCTGAGCGACTATCACGCCGCCAGCGCCCACTTCGAGGTGGTGGTCGACCTCGAGAAGGACAGCAAGTGGATCCCTGATGCGCTGCGCGGCGAGCGCACCCTGTTCGTCGGGGTCGGTACCGTCGACTCGGTGATCAATTTTGGTGCGCTCGGCAAGGACGCGGTCACCGTCTCCCCGGACCGTCGTGCGGTCACCATCGAGTTGCCGAACCCGACGCTGTCCAGGCCCGAGCTGGATCTCGACCACAGCTACGTGGTGGCCCGCCAGCGCGGCGCGCTGAACCGCGTCGGCGGGTTGTTCGGTGGGGTCGGCACCGACCAGGAGCTCTACCGGACCGCGTCGGCGCGGATGACCGACGCGGCGAAGACGGACGGTCAGGTGCTCGAGCTGGGCAGGAAGAACACCACCGCCATGCTGCGCGGTCTACTCGGCGCGCTGGGCTTTACCGACGTMAGGGTGACCTACGCAGCCGACCGCCGCTAGGCGAACGGAGTGCTCAGTCCGTCGCGGTCAGCCTGCCTTCGTCAGCCCGGCGACCTGTCTTCGTCAGCCCGGCGACCACCCGGTCGATCTCGGCCCGGAAATGCTCCGAGATCTTGATGATGTGYGGTTCGCGGAGCAGGTAGAAATGCTCACACGGAACGAAATGGGTGTCATGGCTCCCGGTGAGGAATGCTGACCATGCGTCCTCCGGGTCCGGATTCTCCGCCGATCGGTACACGAGGGTCCGGCCGGGCCATGGCCGCGGTCGGTAGAAACGTTCGAGAAGCCGCCCGTGGTTGAAGAAGACGTCGAACTGCTCGAGCCCGCCGAACTGTACGACCCCGGTGAGCGGAATCTGCACCATTTTCTTGAGGGTCGCCTTGCTGGTGAAGTTCGCCCGCTGTTCCGGTAGCAGCTTCTGGGTGAACCGCGCCAGCCGGCCGCGGTAACCGCGCGCGTGGTCCTCGGCTGCCTTCGACGACCCGGCGGCGCCGCCCGACCCGGCGGCGCTACCCGACCCGGCCGACTCGATCCGCAGCGAGGCCGGCAGGTAGGTGTCCATGATGGACAGGAAACCGACCTCCTCTCCCGCGGCGGCGAGCTGCTGGGCGATCTCCATGGCGATCAGGCCACCCAGCGAGTGCCCGGCGAGCAGGTAGGGACCCCGGGGAGCCAGGACGCGGATGATCTCCAGGTGGCGGCGGGCGGTCCGCGCGACGCTCCAGTCCGGGACGCCCCGCCGCTCCAGCCCATGCGCCTGGAAGGCGTAGACCGGCTGGTCGTCGCCGAGGCGGCGGGCCAGTGAGTGGAAGCCGAGGGCGAGCGCGCCGGCCCCGGCGAAGCAGAACAGCGGCGGCCGCGAGCCGGTGGTGCGCAGGGGGACGACGGTGGGGTGTCGCGGACCCGACTGCTGCGCGAGTGACAGCGCGCGGGCGAACTCGCCCAGCGTCGGCGCGTCGACCAGCGCCGATGACGGCATGGTGATCCCGAGCTTCTCCGCGACCAGGGTGAGCAGCTCGTTCGCGGCCAGGGAGTCGCCGCCGAGCTCCATGAAGTCGTCCCCGATGCCGACCTCCTCGAGATCGAGGACCCGCGTCCAGATGTCGGCGACGACGATCTCCCACTGCGTTCTCGGCCGGGCGGAGACGGCCGGGGCCTCCGGCGGGGGCGGCAGCGCGCCCCGGTCCACCTTGCCGCGTTCGTTGCGGGGCAGTTCCGCCAGGGGGATGATCGTCGTCGGGACCATCCAGACCGGCAGCTTCTCGCGTAGCCTCCGCCGGATTCGGACCGGGGACAGGGTGTTGCCGTGTACCGCCGGCACGACATAGGCGACCAGCCGGTTCCGCGCCGAAGGATGCGCGACGGCGGTGACGACCGCCTCGGCGATCTCCGCGGAGCTCAGCAGCGCCRCCTCCACCTCGCTCGGTTCGACGAGATAGCCGCGGATCTTCACCGCCGCGTCCCGGCGGCCGAGCAGGATCAGCGTGCCGTTGGGTTCGAACCGGCCGACGTCGCCGGTCCGGCAGGTGGTCCGGCCATCGGTGAGCGGGGTGAAGCGGGACGTCGTCATCTCCGCGTTCCCCCAGTACCCGGCCGACAGGTAGGCCGAGGTGACCTCCACGTCGCCTACCTCGCCGGGATCGGCGGGCGTGCCGTCCTCGCGACGCAGTACCACCTCCTTGCCGGTCGCCGGCAGGCCGGCRGGTACCGTGCCCGCGGGCGGCTGCGTGCCCGGCGGGACCTCGAAGAAGCCGAGGGATGCGATCTCGGAGGCACCGGACCAGTTCACGTAGGTACACGCCGGTGGCACGTGCGGCCGCAGCGCCGTGATGTCGCGTCCGTAGACGGCCTCCCCGCACGTGGTCACGATCCGCAGGTCGGCGAGGACCTGGTCCGGTTCGAGCGAGCCGACGAGGGAGCGCAGCAGAGACGGAGTGGTCTGCAGCGCGGTCAGGTGCTGCGAGGAGATCCAGTCGGCGAGGCCGCTCAGGCCCGCCGCCCGTGGATCATAGGCATACACCCCGGCCCCGTTGAGTAGACCGAACACCACCACGGTGATGCCGGCGGCGAACGAGTACGGCAGCACGAGGGCCAGCCGGTCGCCCGGCGCGAAACCGAGACGTTCGGCGCCGGCGTAGGCGTCGCACAGGAACGTGCCGTTTGTCCACACCACGCCCTTGGGCGCGCCGGTCGAACCGGAGGTGAACACGATGCAGGCCGGATCGTCGACCAGCGGCTGCGGCCACCAGACCGCGTCCGCGCCGTTTGCCGCGATCCACCGGGCGCCGTCCGCGGCCGCCGCGGCGAGGTCCAGGACGTGGCGGGGGCCGCCCCCGGCCAGCGCGGCGAGCAGGGCGTCCGGATTCACGCTGGATTCGGCCGTGGCGTTCGAACCGTTGGTCCCCACCGGCCGCAGGCCCACCGTCGAGCGGGCCACGGAACTGTCGCCCAGGTCGGTCAGCAGGGCCACGCAGCCGGCCTGCCGAACGATCTGCGCCATCCGCTCGGCGGGCACCATCGGATCCAGCGGGACGACCGGGCGTCCGGTTTTCAGTACGCCCAGTACGCCCAGCAGGCCGGCCACGCTGTGCGGCAGCAGGGTCGCGACCGGACCGTCCTCGTTCGCGTCGAGGCGGCCGAGGACCGCCATCGCGATGTCATCGGTCCGGCGATCAGCCTCGGCGAAGGTCATGACGACGCCGGGCGAGACCAGCGCGGGTGTATCGGGCAGGTGCGTGGCGACCTCCCGGAACCGGCTGACCACCGAGGCCGGCAGGTCGTCGAAGTGCAACGCCGGGAAGAACGCGCCACCTTCAGGCGTCGCGACCGCAAGGGACGCGCGCCGACCGCTTTCGTTCAAAGCCACTCCCTCGTCCTGTCCTCTCTCGGCGTCATCGGCTCACAGCGGATGACGATGATCTTGTATCCTCGCCGGTCCTCATCTCGTCAACCGGATGCGGCTGGTTACCCCTGATCGGGGGGCGGACCTCGAATCCCGTATGGTCACGGATGCGCCGGGGCCGGGGCCGGTGCCGGGTGGCTGCGCGATGGGACGGGCCGTTTGTGGTAACTCCGTCCAACAATCTCGTACGGTGCTGCCTCGTACGGTGCTGCAACCGTTCGCTCGTGGTACACGAACAGCCTCCCCAACACGCAGTCCGGTATGGCGCGTGCGACTTTATACCACGGTGCTGTGGCTATCTTGTGGTCACTCCCGGTAACCCTCACTCAAGGGGTAGTTTGTCGGTGGTAATCGGGCTTCGGGTATGTACGGCGCAAACGATTTGCCGTGATCCCGGACTAATTTGATCCCGGGTCGGCGGTTCGGCTGATGGTGCCCGGATCCGGTGCCGCCATTCCGCGGTGTCACGGCGTCACGGCGGCCCGGAGCCCGCGGCGGCCCGGCGCCCGCGGCGTCACGGCGGCCCGGAGCCCGCGGCGGGCCGGAGCCGGGGCCCCGCCGCCCGGCCGCCCGGGGTCGGCCGCTGCGACCGTTCGCCGTTTCGGTGTTCTGCCTCACATCCAACAAATTCCTTACCCCCGCTTGCAACAGCAAGGTTGAGCGCCTTAGACTCATGAACTGTGAGAGCGGGAGGCAATCGAACCGAAGGTGATCCACCCAGGGAGCGCCTGAGGCGCGGGAGCGTCCCGATCGGCATCGATGTACAGAGATCGGCCCTAGAAAGATCAATCTTTTGGAGGGGGAGCATCGTGAGCACCTACCTGTGGGACCCGTTTGCCTCGCTGGGGCGTATGGACCGGGAGTTCGACGAGATCGTTCGGCGTGTCTGGGGCCCGCGGCGTCCGGTGCTTACCGGACGGTCGTCGGTCACCGAGTTCGCCGTCCCGTCGGCTGATGTGGTTACTGAGGGAGCGGATGTACTGATCAACCTCGAGCTGCCCGGGGTCGATGTCGAGCGGGACGTCGCGGTCGAGATCGACCGGGGCCGCCTGGTCGTCCGCGGGAAGCGTGCGGCCGGCAGCGAGAGTGAGCACGCCGGTCGCGTACACCGCGAGCGCTGGCACGGTTCCTTCCGCCGGGAGTTCAGGCTTCCCGAGGGCGTGGAGGCGCAGCGGATCTCGGCCACTTACGACCGGGGCATCCTGACGGTCCGTCTCGTCGGCGCGGCGGCGGAGCCCAAGGCGACCCGGATCGAGATCACCCCAGTCGTCGGCGACGCCCGGCCGGCCGAGGTCGTCGAGGGGGGCTCCCCGGGGCTGCCGGCGGAATCAGCGGAGTCCGCGACGCCGCGGTCCGCCGAGCCGGCCACGCCGGCCGCAGCCGGTTCCACCGCCTGAGGACCGCACCCGGCGTGCGGACGCCGACGTCCGCACGCCGGGCAGCGGTTCCCTCGCGCCGGGCGGCCTACCCCGCTGGACCGGTCGATCCTGCCGGGACCGCCCGGCTCAGCGGCGGCGCGGTCCGGTGCCGGTGGAGGAGGTCCGTCCCGGGGCGGACTGTCCGGCCGAGCTGCCACTCGACGGAGGCGGCACCATCGGCCCGATGTCGCCGTCCGGCGCGGTGTCCAGATCGACGATGACGGGAGCGTGGTCGCTCGTCCCGACACCTTTGCGGGCCGCCCGGTCCACCCAGACCGCGCGCACGCGGCCCGCCACGTCGGCGGTCGCCAGAGCCAGGTCGATGCGCATCCCGAGGTTCTTCGGGAAACACAGCTGGCGGTAGTCCCAGTAGGTGTAGACGACGTCGTCGGGCCAGCGGGCCCGCAGCACATCGATGAGCCCGGCGTCGACGAGTTCCGCGAGTGCCGCGCGTTCCGCCGGGGTGACGTGGGTGGCGCCCTCGAACTGGGTGATGTCCCAGACGTCAACGTCCGTTGGCGCGATGTTGAAATCACCCAACGTCATCACCGCGCCCTGGGTCGTGGCCTCGGCCACCACCTCGCGCAGCGCGGCGAGCCAGGCCAGCTTGTAGGCGTAATGAGGGTCGTCGATGGTCCGGCCGTTGGGCACGTACAGCGACCAGATCCGGATGCCGCCGCAGGTCGCGGCGATGGCGCGAGGCTCGGGACCGGGAAAGCCCGGATCGCCCGGAAGACCCCGCGCGACGTCGTCGAGGGTATCCCGCGACAGAATCGCCACGCCGTTCCACCGGCCGTCRCCGTGATGGGCGACCCGGTAGCCCCGGCGAAACAGATCCTCGTCGAACAGCTCCAGGAAGGCGTCGTCCGCCAGCTTCGTCTCCTGCAGGCACACCACATCCGGCTCGGCCCGGTCGAGCCATTCGATCAGGCGGGCCTGCCGAGCCTTCGCAGAGTTGATGTTCCACGTTGCGATCCGCACATCTGTTGACGGTAGTCCCACGGTCCGACAGGTCTGCCGGGCATGTCGGGTCTGGGATGATGGTCGTCATGGGAATGAGCCGGCGTGTCGACGATGACACTGTCGACAGTGTCATCGTCGACAATGACACTGTGGGCCAAGGCGCTGTTGCTGGCCGGCCGTACGTCATCTGCAGCTGCGCGATGTCGTTGGATGGGCACATCGACGACAGCTCGGCTGAGCGGATGATCCTCTCCAGTGCCGCCGATCTCGACCGGGTGGACGAGGTGCGTGCCGGCTGTGACGCGATCCTCGTCGGCGCGGCCACTGTCCGGCGGGACAATCCCCGTCTCGCCGTGCGCGCGCAGCACCGTCGGGTGGCGCGAGAGGCGGCCGGACGCCCGCCCACGCCGATCAAGGTCGTGCTGTCCGGCGGGGGAGACCTCGATCCGAGCGCTCGGCTGTTCACCGCCGACCCGGTCGAGACGATCATCTACCGTCGGGCTGGATCATCGTTGGCGATCGCCGAGCCGACCTCGTCTCCCGAGCCGTCGACGCCGCAATCGGCGCCGGCTGCGATCCGCACCGCGCCCGCTACCCGCGCCGCGCGCGTCATCCTGGTCGAACTCCCCGGTCGGCCCCGGGTCGAGGTCGCCGCCATCCTGACCGATCTCGCCCGGCGTGGCGTCCGTCGGCTGCTGGTGGAGGGTGGTACCTCGCTGCATACGGCCTTCCTCACCGCCGGCCTGGTCGACGAGCTGCATCTCACCGTCGCCCCGTTCTTCGTCGGCGAGCGCGATGCGCCGACCTTCGTGGGACCGGGGGTCTTCCCCAACGACGTCCACTCGCCCCTTCGCCTTGCCGAGGTCCGACAACTCGACGATGTGGTTTTTCTTCGGTATCTGGCACCGACGTCTCACTAAGCGCCGTGGTCCGGCGGCTCGATCGCTTCCGGGCCGGCGCGGATCAGCAACGCCGGCCAGGTGGCAGGCTTTCGCCCCCATCGCGGGGACGTCGTCGGCTGGGCCCAGGCCGCCGATCGGACGATGCACGCGGTCGTCTGGCGGGGTCGGAGGATCATCGATCTTGGGACGCTGGGCGGCCGCGGCAGCCTGGCGACGGCGGTCAACAACCGCGGTCAGGCCGTCGGTTCCGCCCGCCTGCCCGACGGCGGCACCCGTGCGGCCCGCTGGAACTGATTCGATTTCCACCACCCGCCCACCACATTTCCTCGTTCCCCGGACCGGTCGGTGTCCGGGTCCAGCACGCTCCAACCCGTCGTGGCCCGTCTCATGGCCGTCAGCTTTCGGACATGTTGCGGAAGGGGCAGGAAAATTCCCTCTGTACAGGCACACTATGGTGCGTCTGGCGATCGAAGGAGCGAGGGAGAGTGCTGGTGGTTCCGACCCCGCTTCATGTCACCACCCCCGCGGGGGAGGTGACGCTCACCGGAGACAAGCCGGTCGTGGTGGGGCGGGCCCGTGCGGCCGACATTGTGATCAACGATGGCCGGGTGTCGCGCCGGCATCTGGTGCTGCATCCCGACGTCGGCGGATGGCGGATCGAGGACATCAGCGCCAACGGTCTGTGGCGGGATGGCTGCCGTGTGGGCGGTCTCGCCGTCTCCGGGGAGCTTCGGCTCCGGCTCGGCGCGGTGGACGGACCCGAGGTGGTGCTCGTTCCGCGTCCGGCCCCGCCGATGATCCCGCCGACCGCGCCGACCCACAGCCCGGGCGGGGCGCCCATCCCCCTTGCCGGCCCGTCGCCCTCGTCTTGGCCGTCGCCGTCGCTGCCATCGCCGCCGGGCGCGGCGGTGCCGGGCATGGAATGGTGGTCCGAACCGGCGCCGGGCGCTGCGTCGGCGCCCGTCCCGTCGGCGCCCGCGCAGTCGGGCGGGCCCGACCCGGCCGTGGGGCAGGCGACGATGGTGCACGACCGGCGGCGCGTGTATCCGCTGACGATCGGACGGGTGCGGATGGGCCGCTCCCGCGACAACGACATCAACGTGGGCGACCTGCTTGCCTCCCGCCATCACGCCGAGCTGCATATCTCGGTGGCCGGCGTCGAGCTCATCGACCTCGCCTCCGCCAACGGCACCTTCGTCAACGGCCACCGGGTCACCCGGGCACGGGTGATACAACGCGACATCATCGCCATCGGCCATCATCTGTTCCAGCTCGAGGGAAACTCGCTCGTCGAATACGTCGACTCCGGTGACGTGGCCTTCGAGGCGCAGGCGCTGTCGGTGTGGGCCGGCACCAAGCAGCTCATGCACGACATGACCTTCCGGCTGCCGGGCCGTTCCCTGCTCGGTGTCGTCGGACCGAGCGGGGCCGGCAAGTCCACGCTGCTCAACGCTCTCACCGGCTTCCGACCGGCGGACCAGGGATCGGTGATCTACGCGGGACGTGACCTCTACGCCGAGTACGACGAGTTGCGACGCCGGATCGGGTACGTGCCGCAGGCCGACCCGCTGCATGACCAGCTGACCGTGCGTGAGGCTCTGGTATACGGCTCGGAACTGCGTTTCCCCGCCGACACCACCGCCAAGGAGCGGCGGGCCCGGGTGGAGGAGGTCATCGGCCAGCTTGGACTRACCGCGCACGCCGACACACCGGTCTCCCGGCTCTCCGGCGGCCAGAAGAAGCGCACCAGCGTCGCGCTGGAGCTGCTCACCCGGCCCTCTTTGCTGTTCCTGGACGAGCCGACCTCCGGTCTGGACCCGGCCAATGACCAGTCCGTGATGGAAACCCTGCGGGGCCTGGCGAAGGGCGGCGGCGCCGGCTCCGGCGACGAGACCGGCCGGACCGTCATCGTCGTCACCCACAGTGTGCTGTTCCTGGACCTGTGCGACTTCATCCTCGTGCTCGCGCCCGGCGGGCACGTGGCCTACTTCGGGCCGGCGGATGGGGCGCTGCGCTTCTTCGGCAAGGAGGACTTCCGCGAGTTCGCGGCGGTGTTCCGCGAGCTCGAGGCCACTCCGGGCGAGGAGATGGCGGAGCGGTTCCGGGACTCGGAGTTCTTCGTACCCTCCGCGATCGTGGCGCCCGCGGTGCGCAAGGCACCGCCGGAGCTGCCCAGCGTGCGCCAGCAGCCGGTCCGGGCCCAGCTCGCGACGCTGACTCGACGGTACTGGCGGGTCGTGYTCGCCGACCGGTCGTACTTACGGCTGATCATCGCCTTCCCGTTCCTGCTCGGCGTYGTCCCGCAGGTGATCCGCGCCCCGGACGGGCTGCGTGCGTTACCCCAGGCACCGAACACCGACGCGACGAAGGTCCTCCTCGTTCTGGTGCTGTGTGCCTGTTTCATGGGCATGGCCAACTCGGTCCGGGAGATCGTCAAGGAGCGGCCGATCTACCGGCGGGAACGCACGATCGGGCTGTCCCGCACCGCCTACCTTGGATCGAAGATCATTCTGCTGACCGGGATCACCACCGCCCAGTGTCTTGTCTTCACCCTGATCGGGCTGGTGGGCCGGACCCCGCCGAGGGCGGTCGTGCTCGGCTCGCCGGTGCTGGAGTGTCTGATCGCGGTGGGGGTCGCGGCGCTCGCCTCGATGATGATCGGTCTGCTGGTCTCGACGCTGATCGACAACGCGGACAAGACCATGCCGATCCTGGTCCTGGTCACGATGGGTCAGCTGGTGTTCTCCGGGGGACTGACCTCGCTGGTCGGGCGTCCCGTGCTGGCGCAGATCAGCCTGCTCGTCCCGGCTCGCTGGGGGTTCGCGGCCCTGGCGTCCACGGACGATCTCAACGACGTCAGCAAGTTCGGTAACGAGACCCTGCGGACCGACCCGACCGACGGGCTGTGGAAGCACAGCGTGACGATCTGGGTCCTCGACATCGTGATCTGCGTGCTGATCGGTGTCGTGGCACTGATCCTCACTGCCGTCATGCTGCGCCGGATCGAACCGAAGGTCACCCGGCCGACGGGTGCCGGGCCAGGGCCGGCCACTGGTCCGGGTTCGGGTTCGGGAGGGTTGTCGGGAGGGTTGTCGGGTCCGCGGCTGTATGGCACCGGGGTTCCCCCGGCGCACGGTTCCAGGACCGGTCGGTCCATGCCGCTGCGCGGCTGAGCGGTCAGTCCTCCCCGTAGCCCACGCCCCGGAGCAGGTATCCCGGCGATCTCCCTCGCGAGYCGGGCCGTGAGGGGGACCGCTATGCCCCTATATGTGGGTCGACGTGGCGCGAGTGGCCGCAAATCCAAAACCCCMCGCAGCGACCGGTTATCGTAGCGATAAGGTGAGCCGACCGAAGTTCGCTCGCGGTGGGGGATTGGGTATGGAGATCGTCTTCTTGTGCGAGCAGTATCCGCCGATCATCTGGGACGGGGCGGGAGTCTACACACACGACATCGCTCACGCCCTGGTCGCGCTCGGTCATCGGGTTCATATCCTTTGCGCCCAGGGGCGCTACCGCACGGACGAAGATCATGACGGAGTGATGGTGCACCGGCGGCCGCTCCTGCGGTTGCCCGTCACCAGGTTTCTCGGTCCRCTCGGCCGGTCGTTTCAGGGGGAGAACCATCCTCGCGATTCRCTCTCCCTGCGGTTCGTTCTCGCGGTCTCCTATGCTTTTTGGCTGCGTCGTCTCGGTCTGYGTCCCGACGTGATCGAGACTCAGGACGGCGAGACCCGGGGCCTGCGTACCGCCCTGCGCCGCGATATTCCCCTCGTGATCCACCTGCACACCCCGACGATGATGGACGTGCGTCTGCGGGACGGCCGGCTGCACGGCAGGGGCGCGGTGGCCGACCGGATCGACCGGTTCTCCGCGCTGCGCGCCGACGCGCGCACCGCTCCCTCCGAGCTGATCGTCACCACGCTGCGCGGTTTCGGCTGGCTGGATAAGGACACCGACGCGGACGTCATTCCTTACCCGTTCGACCGGTCCCCGTACATGGAGGTGGCTTCGCCCCGGCACACCGACCCGACGTTGCTCGTCGTCGGACGGCTCGAATGGCGCAAGGGGCTGGACGTCCTGATCGAGGCGGCCGCGCTGCTGAAGAAACGGGGTGTCGAGGTAACGGTGGTCTTCGCCGGTCAGTCCTCGGGCACGATCGAGGGCGTGGCGACCGGGACCTGGCTGGAGCAGCAGGCGGTCAAACTCGGCGTCACCTGCCGTTTCGCCGGCCACCTGACCCGTCCCGAGCTGGTCAAGGCCTATGAGGAGGCACGGGTGGTCGTCGTGCCGAGCCGGTTCGAGAGCTTCTCCATCGCGGGTCTCGAAGGAATGGCCTCGGGACGCCCGGTCGTCGCGACCGCGACGACCGGGGTGGCCACCTGGGTGGCGAAATGGAAGGGCGGCACGGTCGTTCCGCCGGAGGACGCCCCCGCACTCGCCGACGCCCTGGAACCTTTCCTCACCGACCCGGAGCTCGCGGAGACGGTGGGTGCCCGCGGTCGGGTCGGCACCGCCGAGCTCGAGCCGCTGCGTATCGCCGCCCTGCGGGAGAAGGTCTACCAGAAGGYCATCGACCGTTTGCGGGCGCGCCACGGAAAAACCTCCGCCGTGGCATGAGGGTAGCGACCCGGATCATCGATTGCCGGTCACGAACCTGATCCAGGCGAAAACCCTAGGGTAGGGTCATGAGCGGTCTGTGCGGTGTCTCCCTGGAACATCCGATCATGAACGCGGCTGGCACCTGCAAGACCGCCGAGGATGTCGAGACGTTCGCCCGGTCGGCGGTCTCGATGATCGTCGTTGGTTCGATTACCCGGGAACCGCGGTCAGGTAACTCCGGCAACGTCTACTGGCCCGGCCGGGTCTACTCGTTGAACGCGCTCGGGCTTCCCAACCGCGGGCTGGACTACTATGCCGCGCATCTGCCCGGTATGGTGCGGCGCGCTCACCGGGCGGGCAAGCCGTTGACCGTCAGCGTCGCCGGGTTCGGTGTTGACGAGTACCGCGAGATCTCCGCGGTCGTGGCGCGGACCGGGGTCGACCTGATCGAACTGAACCTGGCCTGCCCGAACATCTGGGACGGCGGAACGCAGAAACGCATCGCCTGCTTCGATCCCGGGCACACCGCGACGATCTGCACGGCGGTGGGCGACACGCTGGTGGCGCAGGCTGGTGCCGATCCGGCCCGACGCGTCCCCTACGGAGTCAAGATCTCGCCGTTCTCCGATCCGTCGGCCCTGGTGGAGCTCGCAACGGTGATCGATGAGGTTGCCGCGCGTCCCGGTGGCCCGCGGTTTGTCACGGCGGTGAACACCTTCCCCAACGCCTTCGCCGTTGACGATGCGCACCGACCAGTCGTCGACGTCGAGCTCGCCGGTATGAGCGGGCCGGCGCTCAAGCCCGTCGGGCTCGGTCAGGTGCGCCAGCTACGCCGCCTGCTCCCGGAGAGTGTGGACATCATCGGGGTTGGGGGTGTGACCGGCGGTCGTGACGTCGCCGACTACCTGCTGGCCGGGGCCACCGCGGTCCAGGCCRCCACCGCGTTCTGGAACCGTGCGGAGGATCCGGCCGTCTTCGGTGCCATTCTGTCCGACTGGATCGACCACACCGACCCGGCCGTCCCCTGAAAAGGGTTTCATGCGTGTTTTCCGTATATCTTCCCGACATATTTTTTTCACGTCCTCGGCACGGGAGCCTGTCGCGCCGGATCAGCCTCCGGCTGCCGCGTTTCTCGGTGCCRCTCGGCCCGGCTGCTCGGCGGTGTTCTCCGGGCCGTTTCCCGGGACCAGGGAGATCCGCCGGTCCGGCGGTGGAAACGTCAGCCGGAACGTGAAGGCGGTGGCGGTCGGGCCGTGGGCCCGCAGGTGACGAACCCGGTCCTCGGCCTCGTCCGTCCCCGGCCGATGCCCGGCGGGTACCCACCACAGGGCGTTGGTCGTCCGCTGGATGGGATGAAACCACTCGCGCCGACGGTGTAGGAACGCCCCGTGGCCGCTATGGAAGACGAAGTTGGCCAGTGCCTCCACCGACTCCCACACGGTCAGGTTCACGATGATCGCATGGTCGCCGTCGCCCTCCCACACGAACGTGCGCACGGCGGTGTCGCCATCCTCGGGCCGCGGGCGCCAGACGACACCAGACTGCCGGTCGCCGAGCGTGTTGGTGGGGGTGAGACCGGCGACGAAGTCGGTCAGCGCGGAGGAGCCGGGCGGCGCGAGCAGTCGGGCGATGTTCACCTGGGCCAGATGGTAACCCGTCATGAAGGCAGCCTAGGGAGGTTGTCGCGCCGCCGCCAGGAATATCGGTCAATTACCGGTCGATCATGATCGGCGAGTCGGCGGGTGCAATTTCTACCAGTTTTTCGATGCCGATCGGAACAGCCAGCGAACAGTAACCCCGCCACGAACGGGCCGGCTGATGYCRATGCCTCCCGATCGGCGCCCCATCGTGGGGYTGTCAGATGATCCGTCAGGTGGTGTCGCCGTCGAGGACTCCGCTGGAGCCACCCGGATGGACTCACCCGAGTCGATCATGCGCGCCTCCCACCTATTGGCAACGGCGACGCTACTCTCCGTAGTCGGAGGTGCCGGGAGGGGAAGATCCCAGGATCCCGGGGCGGGCTGTGTCACTTACGTGGAAGCGCGTTTCTCCGCGGAAATCAGCCTGAGTGCGGATCGCTCGAGCTCGGCCGGTGATCCAATTTCGGTTCTCGCTGGCCGAAATGGCCTCCACCGCCGGCAGTATTTGGTCATTTTCTATTAGCCATGGGGGAATCATGGGAAGTTCCGCAAGGAGAAAAGCCGCAGTTGTCGCTCTGTCCACGACGGCGGCTCTGGTCGTCGCCGCGGGGCCCGCGGCCACGAGCGCGTTGGCCTTCGATGGTCACGACGGCCCGAAGGACAAGCACGTCACCAAGCACGTCGTCAAGGAGCACTGGACCAAGATTCGCTGGGAGAAGGAGAGCTGGGACAAGAAGGTCTGGGAGGCCAAGGACAAGAAGGGCCGGGACGACAAGGACAAGAAGGGACGGGACGACAAGCACAAGAAGGACTGGGACGGTAAGGACAAGAAGGGCCGGGACGACAAGGGTGGGCACCAGAAGGACGACTGGGACTGGAACTGGGACTGGGCCTGAGCTGACGAGAGGACCTGGACGGAGCGCCACTGAAATATGGCGAACCGCTAGGAGAAACGTGTAGCGGCGTTGGCGAGGGTGTCCGGAACGGATTCCGATCGGCAATGCCCRCCCGGGTTCTTTGGCCGGCGCGGTGCCGGACACCATGGCGCTGCGGTGTCCGGCACTCACGTTTCATGGCCATCACGCGCGGGYGGCGGGAATGTGGCGCTCCGGCTTACCTCCGGCGGGCGAGGATGCGGTAGGCGTTCGACCGGCTGCCGGCGGTCAGATAAGGCCGGCTCATCGCGTCCAGGGCCAGGCCTGCCACGAATGCGGGGACCATGGCGGCCGCGGTCAGCGCCCGGACCCTCCGCGGGCGGCCCGGCTCCTCCTCGGTGCGCCACGCTGAGGACGGTGACGGCGCGACAGTCTGGAGCAGCCCGTACAGGGCCATCACCGGGTCCCCCCGCTGATGGACGTCACCGAACCGGATCTCCTGGACCGCGAAGCCACGTTCGCTCAGGGCAGCCGCCAGATTGGCCGCCGGCATAAGGTGCTGATGTTGCGGAATCAGCCATCCCGGCCACAGTTGGCGGTACATACGGGCCGCGGGGCTCTCCGGATTCGGTACCTCGAGCAGCAGATGGCGGCCCGGGGCCAGCGCGAGTGCGGCGGCATCCAGTTCGGCCAGCGGATCCCGGGTGTGTTCGAGGTAGTGGAACATGCTGATGACGTCGTACTGGTCAGCCAGATCGGCGGCGATATCGGGAAATAATCCGCGGTAGGCCCGATCCACCCAGCGTCGGCGTTCCGCCTCCTCGATGCCCGCCCCGATGTCGAGTGCGTCGAACGACGTCGTCGGCCAGACCGTTCTCGCCACGTTACAGAAATGTCCATGGCCGCCTCCCACGTCCAACCAGCGACGGGGCGTCGGTATCGACAGGCTGKCCCGGTGGAGATAAGGGCCCGGGCTGAATCCGAAGACCTCCTCGATCATGGCGGCGCCGAGCCCGTCGTAGAAGTCCCGGTAGTAGAAGTCCAGACCTTCGAAGGAGAGTCGGGGATTCTGGAAGACGTGGCCGCAGTCGCCGCACCGGTCGTAGCGGAACCGGCCGGGCTTCCCCTGGGAGACGTCGCGGCCATTCATGCGTACGGAGAGGTCGTTTCCGCCGCACCACGGGCAGGTCGTGCGAGGCGACTCGAGGAACCGGTCAAGACCGCCGGCGAGCTCCCGCCGGTACTGGGATCTCTTCTCGGCGATCTCCGTGGGGGTGAGCCTGCCCGCCGTTCTGATCGGTCGCGGAGCCCGCGGGCACGTCGCCGGGTCCGGGCCGATGGTCGGTGCGCCGAGAAGATCACGGGTTCGGCTCGGCATCCCCACCAGCTGGAGGAGGGCGCCGCGTCGCCGCGTCAGCATGCTGCGCCGCAGCGTCCCGGGCGTCACCAATAGTCGGCTACCGCCCACGGCGACCGGCTGCAGCCAGGACATCGTCACCGCCGCGAGTGCCGCGAGCGGGTTGCTGGTAGCCCCGAGCGGGATGGCGGCGTCCCGCAGCGCGGGCAGCACCCGTCTGGCGGGCTCCCACGCATAGGCGGCGCGGTGCACGGACAGCCGGGTGCGCCCGTCGTCCGGCTCGGCACCGACCAGGCCGGGCAGCACGGCGAGGTCGGTGGACGCGGCGGCGTGCCGTTTGCACGTCTCGAGCACGGCCACGAGCTCGGCCTCGGTGAGGTCGGTGAGGTCGGTGAGATCGGTGCTGTCCGCGGTGGTGAGGCCGGTGCGGGCCAGCACCTCTGCATCGACGAGCACCGCTTGGAAGGCACCGCGACCGCGGGCCAGCCGGGCTGACCGGTAGGTGGACGGGTCGACCATCCGCGCCAGGTCGAGGATCCGGTGCGCCGACATCTCGGCCGGGACCAGGTCGAGGACCTCGCAGCCGTGCCGACGCGCGTACGCGTCGGCCGCGCGGCGATGCTCGGGGCCGAGACGCACTCCGGAAGCGAGGAGGAGGACGTACGGCGGACGCTGCGCGTGAGGGTCGTCCGAGCCGGGCGCGCCCCCCGGGGGCCCATGGTCCACCGATTCGATGACGTCGATGGCACCTACCCGGCCGCGCAGCCGGATGCTGTTGAGGCCGATCCCCACACACGCGGCTACCGGGAGCCAGCCACGACGCCTCACCATCGGCCTCCTCTGAATATTTGATCCGCATCCGGTCCGCTGTCGGGAAGCCCCCGCAAAATACCTCTTGCCTCCGAATTGCAGCCGAAGCTTCACCGACCGCTCCGCGCTGCGCGGCTGAACCGGGTGGTCAGGCTGAACCGGGGCGGAACACGCAGCTGGGTTCGGCCGCACCCGCCGCGGCACGGGAGAACGTCACCGCAGGCACGCCGGAGCCCWGCGTCAGGGTCACGGGACTGGTCTGATTTTGATCTCCAGCTCTGGCGGTGGTCCGGCGGTGGGCGCGTCCTGGGCGAGGCGGTTCCAGAACTGCTCGACCATGGGTTGCAGCGGGCGAGGGCCGAGTTCGCGGATCAGGATGCCCAGCGCCTGGGTGTGCTCTGGATCGGGCTTGGTGGAAATGCCGGCGGCACGTAGGTCGCGGACCTGGCTGAGGGTGAGGTCGGCGAGCAGGATGATCAGCTGACCGTTTGTATAGCCTGCCGTACCGTCGGACAGCATGAGTATCCGAGAAGCCGTCATCGTCAACACCGCGTCGACCGCGGCCTTTGCAAGGCAGATCGGCCAGACCGCCTACTCCGCCTCGAAGGGCGGGCTGCCCGAGGTGACCCTCGGGGTGATCCCGGGCGCGGGCGGCACCCAGCGGCTGGTGCACGCGGCCGGCAAGGCCACGGCGATGCGGATGCTGCTCACCKGCGAGCCGATCATCGCCGCCGACGCGCTCGCCGACGCGCTCGCCGCCAGGCTGGCCGCCGAGGTCGTCCCCGACACCGGAACCCTTGCCACCGCGACGAAAATCGCCGAACGGATCACCGACAACTTTACCGGCCACTGAGGACAGACTATGACCTACCGATCATCGTGGATGACCGAGGAGCTCGACCAGCTCCAAAACCTCACCCGCACCTTCCTGGCCAAGGAATCCGAACCCAACCACGGGCGGTGGACCGAGCAGCACGCGGTCGACCGCGAGTTCTGGAACAAGGCCGGCGAGATCGGCCTGCTGTGCATCAGCTGCCCCATTGAGTACGGCGGCGGTGGCGGCACGTTCGCGCACGAGGCCGTGGTGTTGCGCGAGCAGGGCTACATCGCCGACGACTGCTGGGCCTACCTGGTGCACAGCCCGATCGTCGCGCACTACATCAACGCCTACGGCAACCACGAGCAGAAGCAGCGCTGGCTGCCCAGACTGGCGTCCGGTGAGTTCGTCGGCGCGATCGCGATGACCGAACCGGGCACCGGTAGCGACCTGCAGGCCGTGCGCACCACCGCCCGGCGTGAGGGTGACCATTACGTGATCAACGGTGCAAAGACGTTCATCACCAACGGTACCCACTGTGACCTGCTCATCATCGTGGCCCGCACCGGCAACGCGCCCGGCGGCAGAGGGCTGTCGCTGATCGTGGCGGAAACCCAGGGGCTGCCGGGGTTCGAACGCGGCCGGGTGCTGCAGAAGATCGGCGCGATGGGCACCGACACCCGCGAGCTGGCCTTCACCGACATGCGGGTKCCTGCGGTCAACCTGCTCGGTCCGGCCGAGGGCCAAGGCTTCGTGCAGCTGGTACAGCAGCTGCCGCAGGAACGGCTGTCCATCGCGGTGAATGCCGCGGCCGCCGCCGAACACGCCGTCGACTTGGCCATCGCCTACGCCAAGGAGCGCACGGCGTTCGGCAAACCCCTGCTGGAATTCCAGAACACCCGGTTCGTGCTCGCCGAGTGCCGTACCGAAGCGCTGGCGCTGCGCACCTTCATCGACCACTGCATCACCGAGCATGTGGCCGGCCGGCTCGACGGAGCAACCGCGTCCATGGCCAAATACCTGGCCACCGACAAGCAGTGCGAGATCGTCGACCGCTGCCTACAGATCTTCGGCGGCTACGGCTACATGACCGAGTACCCCATCGCCCGCATGTACGCCGCCGCCCGCGTCCAGAGGATCTACGGCGGCACCAACGAAATCATGAAGGAGCTCATCGCCCGCTCCCTCTGACCGGCAAGAGACCAACCACGCCTGGAGCCGGGTCTGTTCGGTACGTGGGGGGTTCGGGGGGTTCGGCCCGCCCGGTGGACATGGCGGAACGACAAGGTCCGCCTCCGCGCGGACACGGTTTGCCTGGAGCCGGGTCTGTTCGGTACGTGGGGGGTTCGGGGGGTTCGGCCCGCCCGGTGGAAATGGCGGAACGACAAGGTCCGCCTCCGCGCGGACACGGTTTGCCTGGAGCCGGGTCTGTTCGGTACGTGGGGGGTTCGGGGGGTTCGGCCCGCCCGGTGGACATGGCGGAACGACAAGGTCCGCCTCCGCGCGGACACGGTTTGCCTGGAGCCGGGTCTGTTCGGTACGTGGGGGGTTCGGGGGGTTCGGCCCGCCCGGTGGACATGGCGGAACGACAAGGTCCGCCTCCGCGCGGACACGGTTGACCCAGAGTGGAGCGGGTGACCGGGATCGAACCGGCATGGCCAGCTTGGAAGGCTGGGGCTCTGCCATTGAGCTACACCCGCGAGGTGATCGATGCGAGCTTACCCCGTAGAATGAGCAGGCGACGCCTCGGGGCRTAGCGTAGTGGCTAGYGCGCCTGCTTTGGGTGCAGGAGATCGGGAGTTCGAGTCTCCCCGCCCCGACCGATACCCTCGGCGTGTCACCCCCTGTCCAACGTCGTACCAGGAGACCGCCGCGCCGTGAAGGCCACCAAGGAGACCCTCAGCCCGACCCGGGTCAAGCTCACTGTCGAGGTGCCCTTCGACGAGCTCAAGCCCTCGCTCGAGGCCACATATCGCAAGCTTGCCCGCCAGGTCCGGGTCTCGGGCTTCCGGCCGGGCAAGGTCCCGCCGCGCATCCTGGACCAGCGGCTAGGCCGGGGTGTCATCCTGGACGAGGCCGTCCAGGAGGCGCTGCCGCAGCTCTACTCCGAGGCCGTGCAGGCCGAGGAGGTCGATGTGCTGTCCCGGCCCGAGGTGGACATCACCGAGTTCGCCGACGGCGGCCAGCTCGTCTTCACCGCCGAGGTGGATGTCCGGCCCGAGGTGACTCTGCCGGAGTTCTCGGAGCTTGAGATCACCGTTGACGCCGTCGAGGTCACCGACGAGCAGGTCGAGGAGCAGCTCGGCGCGCTGCGTGATCGTTTCGCGGTGCTCACGCCGGTGGAGCGGGCCGTGCAGGCGGGTGACTACGTCTCGCTCGACCTGTCCGCCGAGGCGGACGGCACGCCGATCGATGGTGCCGAGGCGACCGGGCTGTCCTACGAGGTCGGTAGCGGCAACCTGGTCGAGGGTCTCGACGACGCGATCATCGGCGCCACGGACGGCGAGACCCGCACCTTCACCACGGAGCTGCTCTCCGGTGAGCAAGCCGGTCAGCCCGCCCAGGTGACGGCGACGGTCCGCGGGGTCAAGGAGAAGGAGCTCCCGGCCCTGGACGACGACTTCGCGACCACCGCCAGCGAGTTCGACACCCTCGACGAGCTGCGCGCGGACATCCGGACGCGCCTGGAGCAGTCGCGCCGCACCGAACAGGTCGGCCAGGCCCGGGAGAAGTTGCTGGAAAGCCTCCTGGAGCGGGTGGAGGTGCCGGTGCCCGGCTCGCTGCTCGCCGGCGAGATCGAGGCCCGTGAGCACCGCCTCTCCCGCGAGCTGGAGTACATCGGCACGGACCGCCCGYCCTACCTGGAGACCCTCGGCCAGACCGAGGAGGAGTTCGACGCGGAGGTCCGCGAGTCCGCCGGCAAGGCGATCCGCTCCCAGTTCATCCTGGACGCGGTGATCGATGCCGAGTCGATCGGGATCGACCAGGGCGAGCTGATGGAGCAGCTCATCCTGCGCGCTCAGCGCTCCGGGGTGCAGCCGGACGTCTACGCTCAGCAGCTTGCGCAGGGCGAGGGTCTCACGGCCCTGATGGCCGACGTCCTGCGGACCAAGGCGCTCTTCCTGTTGCTGGAGAACGCCAAGGTCGTCGACGGTGCGGGGACCCCCGTCGAGCTCGCTTTGCCAGCCCGTTCGCAGCCGGACACCGATGCCGACGCCGATCATGACCGCGATGTCACCGTCGCGGCGGAGGCCGTCGCCCCCGGGGACGGGGACGGGGACGCCACGGTCGAGCCGGTCGAGCCGGTCGAGGCGGAGACCGACGGCAACGGCTGATCAGCGCCTCGCCGCTGGCGCGGTCGCGTTCCTCCCGAAGCAACCATCGGGTCATAACAGGCGAACCGTGGGGGTTGGTCACCGTTCCCACCTGGAACCGTGGCCGGCCCCGCTGTTCGTCTCATCATCGCCGCCTTCCGTGACCGGACGGCGCCGCGCCGAACCAGCCCGCACCCGGCTGGCCATGAGCGCCCACCGGCCCCGGGCTGGCCGGGCTGGCCCGTCCTCACGCCCAGCGCGAACATCGGGCGGGAAGGGCGGGAACTGGGGCGTGTCACAGATAGTGTCGAGCCGGTCAATCAGCCGTCCCATGTGAGGAAGTCGAGGAGCTGACCGTGAGTAACATCGCAGCCCCGCGCCTGCCGGTTCCGGGTCCGGACCTTCGTGCACCCGGTCAGGGTGGACCCGCGTTCGACGACCAGGTGTTCAACCGTCTGTTGGCCAACCGCATCGTCTTCCTCGGCTCGGTCGTCGAGGACTCGATCGCCAACGCGATCTGCGCGCAACTCCTGCTGCTCAACGCGGAGGATCCGACCCGCGACATTTTCCTCTATATCAACTCGCCGGGTGGGTCGGTGAGCGCCGGTATGGCGATCTACGACACMATGCAGTTCGTCGAGAATGATGTCGCGACCGTCTCGCTCGGYCTCGCCGCGTCGATGGGGCAGTTCCTGCTCTGCGCCGGTGCGTCGGGCAAGCGCTACTCCCTGCCGCACGCGCGGATCATGATGCACCAGCCGTCCGGTGGTATCGGGGGCACCGCCTCCGACATCGCCATCCAGGCGGAGCAGATGCTGTACACCAAGCGGATGATGCAGGAGCGCATCGCCTTCCACACCGGTCAGCCGATCGAGCAGATCGAGCGCGACTCCGACCGGGACCGGTGGTTCACAGCCGAGGAGGCCAAGGACTACGGCTTCGTCGACCACGTCGTCCAGCAGGCCCGCCAGGTTCCCAGCGAAGGCCCGGTGAGCTGAGCGGAGCCCCCGCTCACCGGATCGAACCGTCGTCATCCGTCCCGGAGGCAGCCACCATGTTCCACGACACGCTGTACCAGCAGATGCGGCACGAGCAGGCCCGCCAGGCAGCCGCCCAGCCGCAGGGCCGCTACGTCCTGCCGAACATCATCGAGAAGACCTCCCGCGGCGAGTACGGCATGGATCCGTATTCGAAGCTGCTCAAGGAGCGGATCGTCTTTCTCGGTGTGCAGATCGATGATGTGTCGGCGAACGACGTGATGGCGCAGCTGCT